>JAGRBY010000214.1 GCA_020433835.1 Anaerolineae bacterium
CGCCAAATCGAGCAGAATAAAGCCGGCCAGTAGTGTCGTAAAGGTGAAAGCCAGAGCGCCATTGGTTCGCATCGAACCCACCCACATAATAACAGTGTAGAGCGTCCAAGCGACTAAGAACCAACCTACATCGTTTCCGTCAGAAGGAAATACTTCAAAATGGTTGCCGATGAAGATTAAGCCTAACGCAATCCAGAATGCACCGTAAGCGGTAAAGGCACTGTAACCGAAATTGTTACCCGTTTTCATTTCTTGCAACCCGGCAATTAACTGCGCCGTGCCACCAAAGATAAGCCCTAGCCAAATTACCGGGCCAACACCGGCCCAGCCCACATTGTGGAATTGTAACATCAACGTAGTTAAGCCAAACGCTGCCAAACCTACTACTGCCGGATTACCTAATTTTTGGTCGTTCATTTTATATACTCCTTTGTATAGTGCTTCAAATAGAAATTGTTAGCTGTTGTTACCTAAAAGTTCCCTTGTGAAAATTGAATTTATCTATGTTATACTAAAAAGTACCAGCCTTACTTATAAAATTAACAATAGATATTACCCGTATCTACTATATTATTTATGTGAAGCGCTTAAAACATTAATGCAGTAATGTGGCACTTCTGCTCAGCGAAATCGCCGGTTGGCGATGGCTGTTATCCCCATAATTAGCATCCGTATGAACGGAAATACAAACAGATAAGCTCGATGTTGTTAACGTTAACAACATTGCTTAAAATAGATATTTAATTTTCCAAAAGTGAGATAGGGAGATGATGTTGAGACAACGAAAGTCGAGACCGTGTAAGCGTTTTGTATCGGCACATAAGAAATATCTATATACTGTGTGCGAAACTATAGCCGTCTGGTTAAAAAATGATAAGGAGCTAAGAATTCTAAAAGATGTCGAACATTTCAGTTTTTAAATAATGCATTTCATTGTGAAAAACGTCACATCAATTTGATGTTGTAATCATAACGCATGACCTATAGATTTGCACTAGTCATATGGCCAGGATTATACCTGGTCAAAACGCGAGAAATCGCTCAAAAATATCAATTTTAGGAGGAGGATAGGCTGCATATGGTAGACAACGCATCACTTGATAGATATTTAACCTGGGCCGAGATCGATCTCAAGGCCGTCAGCCACAATATTCGGAGCATTAAGCAGCATATTCAACCGACGGTAGGGGTAATGGCAGTGGTGAAAGCCAATGCTTACGGGCATGGTGCCGTACCTATTGCCAAAACGGCGCTGGCCACCGGCGCGGAATGGCTGGCAGTCAACCGCGTAGAGGAAGGGGTGGCCTTACGCCAAGCCGGCATTGAAGCTCGAACGTTGGTGCTCGGCTACTGTCCGCCGGGGCAAGCCGGGCTGGTGGTCGATAACAACCTCACTCCGGCAGTCACAACGCCGGCTACAGCGGCAGCACTGGCAGATAGGGCCAGCCGGTTAAACCGCAAATTCCCGGTTCACCTCAAAATCGATACCGGTATGGGGCGTCTTGGTCTGCTGCCGGAGGAAGTGGTTGATTTCGCCAAAATGCTGGCCGATTGTCCTCCGCTGCAATTAGAGGGTATTTTCTCGCATTTAGCCACCGCCGACGATCCTGATCCGGCTTTCAGCCGCCAGCAGCTGCGTGTTTATCAGGAGGTTGTACAAGCCATCGAGGCTGCCGGCATCGACATTCCACTACACCATTTAGCCAACAGCGCCGCCGGATTGCAGCTGCCGGAGACGCATAACCATTTGGTGCGCCTGGGCATCGCTATGTATGGCCTTACACCCTCAACGCGAATAGATTTACCCGTTGACTTACGACCGGCCATGACGCTGAAAACGCGTGTGGCCCGGCTGCGCGTGCTTCCCACCGGAGCGTCGGTTGGATATGGACGTACGTTTTTAGCGCCGCAGCCCACAGCCGTGGCGTTGGCTCCTATCGGCTACGGTGATGGGTATGCCCGACTGTGCTCTAACCGGGGTGAAATGTTAGTTGGCGGTCGCAGGGCGAAGGTAATTGGCATGGTGTCGATGGATCAAACGTCGCTCGATGTGAGTGGCATCGACTCTATTGCTCAGGATGACGAAATTGTGGTGTTTGGCCGTCAAGGCGAGGCTACAATTACAGCAGAGGAAGTGGCACGCTGGTCGGAGACGATTAATTACGAGGTCGTTACGCGCTTGGCGGCACGGGTGCCGCGCTTATACGTGGATTAAGCATAGGACTCGGCGGGAAGTTCAATCCAGAAGGTGCTGCCATGGCCGACGGTGCTCTCAACCCAGACCCGACCGCCGTGCGCTTCGACGACGGTTTTGACCAGGTATAGCCCTAAACCTGTTCCCGGCGTCTGGCGCGCCAGGCGATTATCGACCCGGTAGAAACGTTCAAACACGCGTTCTTGATCGGCGGGGGGGATGCCAATACCCTCGTCGCTGATGGAGAGGCGCACGGTGCTGTTTTCGCCCGGCATGCCGCGAACTGTGATGGTTCCGCCGTCGGGGCTGTATTTGATGGCGTTGCCGACGAGGTTGGTTAACACCTCACGCAGACGGTCGTGATCGCCGCGAATGGGCGGAAAATCATCAGGCAGTTCAACCGTGATGGTGTGCTTGTCGGTGGTGGCTTGCAGCTTCCTGACCACAGTTTGAACCATACTGGCTAAATCGAGATAGCTTTCTTTAATTTTGAAGCCGCCGGCCTGCATCCGGCTGGCTTCCAAGAGATTGGTAATGAGGCGGTCGAGCCGGTCGGCTTCCTCTTCGATAACAGCCAAGCCGTCAGCCAGCGTCTTTTTATCCCAATCGGCATCCTCGCGGGCCAGCGTGCCGGCATAGCCTTTAATGATGCTGACCGGCGTTTTTAGTTCATGGGAGATAACCGATAGGAGCGTCTGCTTCATCTCTTCGGCTTCGCGCAGCCGGGTCACATCGCGCACGTTGGCAATGTACTGCGTAATTTCATCGTCTTCATTGCGCTGCGGCGCATAGTTAATTGACAACGTAACTTTTAAACCATCGGCGCGGAGGTGGGTTCCTTCGACATACAGTTCATCTTCTTGGGGATGAAAAATCTTTCGATCTTGCTGATTCTGTAAACTCAATACTTCATAGCAGGGTTTGCCAATAGCCTCTTCGGCGGGAATGCCGATCATATTGGTCAGGGCTTTGTTCCAGGTTTGGATGATGCGGTAGGCGTTAATCATCATCACGCCATCGCCGCTGTTTTGGATGATGGCGTTGAGGCGTTCGCGCTCAGCGCTGACCTGTTGGTACAGCCGGGCGTTGTGAACAGCCACGGCGGCCTGGTCGGCAAAGGCCCGCAGAACCTGCGTATCGTTGGCGCTAAAGGCAGCCCCCCGCGCCCGAAAAATAAAAATATACCCGATCTTTTCCTCACCGATGACCATCGGCAGGGCCACGACCTGGCGCATGGGAATACCCGCCGCCCGCGAGGCAATGGCTAATCGCAGCGAGATATCTTTCTCGGAAACGGAGTCATCTTCGAGATCTTGCCAGAGAGGTTCAAGCAGGGGGACAGCTTGAAGGGGAAAGCCGATGCTGGCCCGAGGGGCATACGTGCCGTCGGGCATTCGCAGTGTAATCAAGCCGGTTTGGCCGGCCATAATTTCGGTGGCACTTTTGAGAATAAGGCTTAGCAGCGACGACAAATCAAGCCGAGCGCTCATAGCCCGGCTGATTTCAAGCAGATATTCCCGCTGCCGCAAGCGAAAATCGGGAAGCATAAAAGCGTTGGGGTTATCCACCGTTCATCGAGGTGATTAAAAAGAAAACGGTGCCGCTGCCAATAGCAAAAACTACAACCGACAGCAGCAGTCCGATGGCGATTAGGGCTACAGTCGGTGGGCCGTCATCCGCGTCAACAAAGCTGTCCGGCACCCGATCGTCATCCTCATCGTCATCGCTATCATAATCAGGGGGTTCATCACGGGCTTGCTGGCCCAGCGCTTCGATGAGGGGGTTGGAGCGCGGCTCTAAGTTACGCAGCCCCTCTTTAGCCGCCTGGCTGCCTTTGTTAATTTTAAGGGCATTTTCGTAGCAAATCCGTTTATCTTCGCTATCGGTTAGTACCTCAGCCAGACCCAGCCAGGCATCTTCCGAGCGCGGCGTCTCTTGCAAAATAGCTTCAAAAATGAGGCGGGCCTGCTGGAGGTTGCCCTGCTGTATAGCCTGACGGCCATCTTCAAGAGTCGGCATAAGCTCTATCCTTTACGCTGCTTTACATAATCAACTTTATTCTAGCACAGTTGTTTCGATTTGTACAGATCTTTTTGTCGATTGGGATGATAGGTCATGGTATCAGGGAGTTGGGCGGCTGTCAAAGTGCAATGAGCGTGTTATTTAAAAGGCAGGTGACAGTCACTTACTGGTCGTAAATTGGCCTTGGATTAGCCCAAACAGGTCGATTTAAGGCGTCCAAGTGACTGTCACCTTTATACCTGTTGATTTTACAAATCAACTTCGTGATGGCCCGTAACCAGGGCGACTTTGTTGTTGTTGTTCAACTTGCTCAACTCCTGCATCAAATTCGGGGCATCGTTTTGATTTTTTAGCTCGATGCCGTAGACCAGTTCAACCAGGGTACCGGCCTGAACCGTCTCCGTGGCGATCAAGTTGTAGCGCGTCAAATAGCGATCAAACACCCGCTCGAACAGCACCTCCGGACGCATATCGGGGGCGACGCGGATTTTCAAAATCTGCTCGCGCACATCTTTGGCAAACATATTGAGGGTGGTCATGCCCCACATAACAAAACTGATTGCCAAAGTGGCTATCGTCGCCACCAAAAAGAAGCGGGTGCCGGCCGCCATGCCGATGGCCATCGCAAAGAAAATATAGCCGACATCGCGCGTGTCTTTAACCGCATTCCGAAAACGGATAATCGACAGCGCCCCGACCAATGAAAAGGCGCGGGCGATATTCGAGCCAATGATCAGCATAATAACCGCTACGATCATGCTCATCATCACCAAGGTATGGACGTACGATTGGGTGTACGAAACGCCCCGGTAGGTAATTTTGTAAACGTAGGCAATAATCAAGGCTAATAGAAAGCTAAACATAATGCTGAGAATGATGTCGCTGGTATTGAAGACATCGGTATTGTCTTGAAGCGCGTTAAGTATAGCTGAAAAATCCATTCAAAAACCTCTATAAGCGATGCGCTGGGTTTGCAGCAGCGATTTTGATTGCTCGAGCGCAGCGCAGTATTTGCTGATGCGCCGTAGGGTGAAATTGTACCGACCGATCATCTCGGTCAGCCAGTAGGGAACACGATAGTTAACTTTAATTTCCATAATACACCACTGCGGCGGCAAAAAGAATTTGCTGACCGCCTGGTCGGTTGACAGCAGTGAGAGCGCGTGGGTACGCCCTTTTAGGTTGGTATCGAAAGTAATGCGCAGGCCGTCTTCGTACTCACTGCCGTCGAAAGCCCGACGATCGTAGCTAACCACACAGGCCGGCCGGAGTTGGAGCGTGGCTTGCAGGTAGCGTATCTCGCTGACAATCTCGCGGTCGGTTTCCGACATCTCGGCTTCTTCAGGGACGGTTTCGCCCTGGCTGCACAGCACCTCAGCCGAGGCATACGACATCACCACCCGTTTTTTTTGCAGCGTTTTGTTAATTCGCTGCTTGATTTCCACAAAGCAAGACGTTTCAGGAGTAACAATCGTGTCGCCGTAAACCCGGATGCGCACCTTGCGCCGGAATTTATGCCCTTCAACTTTATCCCAGTAAGCTTGATAATCATCAGTATCGTGGTACAGGCTGGTGATGCTATAGCGGCCGTAGGCATCGCCGCTGTCGTCCGGCTCAACATAGTTGGGCAAAATTTCGACAAATTCGGCAACCTGCTCGCGGGTCAAAAGATATTTGAGTTCATAGCGGCTAAATTGTTTGATGCGCATCTATCGATTCCAATTGGCCAGTAGGGTTTGGGGATCATCCTCGCCGGGTGAGCCGCCGAGATTGGTACTGGCGCGCCAACTGTGGGGCGCGTTAGGATCGCCTTCGAGATCAACCAGCACCAGCGAGTCGCCTCGACCGTCGGGACTAACCGGCCAGCCGTGATCATCGTCATAAGTCACCGCGTAGATGACCTCGCCCCTGAAATCGTGCAGAACAATGGCTTCACCATCGTTTGAAAGCTGGCCTTGATAGGTGCCAAACAAGGGCGCAGCCGGATACTTTTCGGCAAAGGCCGCTGCATTCCGAGCCAGCACCATAAATTGACCCGGCAAAAGCAGGGGAGTGTTAGGTGGAAACGTGTAGCGGATGCCTTCGAAGCTCGCGTTGGCTAAATCGATGGCCGCACTGCCGTTGTTTTTCAATTCAAGAAATTCGTAGTCGCCGCCTTCGGGGGGGTTGTACATGATTTCGGTGAATTGCAGTGGATTGGGTTGGTCGGCCACGCGGAAGGCAGTTTCGGCCAGGGCGCTCCACTGGCCGTCAGCCAACAAGCGTGCTCTGATGCGGGTGGTGGTGGTTAGCACCAACGGGGCAGCATAACGAATCACTGACGGAGAAACCGCGCCGGTGACGGCCTGACGGGGGTCCGTTCCATCGAGCGTATAGTAAATTTCGCCCTGCCCGGCTGCCGGAAAATTGAGCGCCACTTCAGAATTGGGCGCGACAAGCCCACCCGGCGGATTAAAGATGGGCGGATCAAGAGTGGGATAGTAGCCGGTTTGCCGCGCCCGGTCGATCAACTGGGCGACGTTGCCATCCATTTGATTGAGCACATCCTGACGGGCAATCCGCCAGTCCTCTTGCATCAGCGGCGGATCGAACACGGCATCGCCCCAGCGGGCCGACTCACCGATGATGGCTTGCTCCAGCGGTTGGGTGATATCCAGCCAGCGGGCCTGGGCATTGGCCTCGGTCAGCGCGCCAGCGTTGAAGAGATGGCGATACATTCGGTCGGCCAGCATCATCCGAAAATCGGGGTTTTCCATCAGGGCCGGAACCAGCCGTTTGAGCCGGTTGCGCTGACCGCCATATTTGTCTTCGCCCAGGTAAATATCCGCGCCGTCGAACCAGGTTTTCTCGCCATCCCAGGCAAAATATTTCACCCGTCCGTCCGGGTTGTGAACGAGGGCGTACCAGTTGTTGTGACCCCAATCGGTGTTACCACTGTAAAAATTGAGGATGAGATAATCGGCAAATTGCTCGACATCTAACAGTTTGGTAACGGCGGCGTATTTGTCAGGATCAGCCAGGCCACCCGCTCGGGCTAAGGCGTGAAGTTGGTCGAAGCGCTCGGTGTTGCCGCTGACCGGGCCGGAGTGGTTGACGACACCCCAATCATCGCGCTCGCCGCCGAAATAGGCTGCCGCAAAGGCGGCATCGGGCCGTTCGACCACGTTGTACAAGCCCCAATAGAGGCCGTTAAGATACAGATGGGCAAAGAGGCCGTGCGATCCCACACCCGACATCGCAATTTGCGAGGCTCGCAGCCATTCATCGCGGGCATAAGTCGATAGGCGCAAATCTTCGGGGCGGTCGCCCAGTTCGGGATAACCGGCAAAAGTCCGATTTACGCCGCCGCGCAAAACCAGCGTATCGAACGCCTCAACGGGCGAGTCGGGAAAAAACGGCTGCTCCAGTTTCGTCGAACCGTAATCACGTTTGAAAAAGAGTCGAAAGGAGTGCTTAGGATAAACGCGCAGGCGGCCCACGCCACCCTGAATGCGAATGCCGGCATTGACCTGGAAATTGCGATGCTCGGCAGCGGGGTCGATAAATTCGACGGAGATAGGGCGCTCCCAGAGTACGCCGCGCTCTTCAGAGTTTTGGTAAATATCAAGGTTTTTGGCGTCGGAGACCAGCGAAATAGTGGGGATAGCTTGCAGCGCCTCAGCAATCGACTGGCTGTAGCGCGGATCATCAACCACGCGAGCATCCATCTCATAATCGGCTCCGGCGGGGAAGCCGGGCGGGTTGGGCGGCTGGCGCACCACGTCATCGAGAAACAGGTAAGTTTGGGTTTCGTTGGCGGCGGGTAGCATGCCCGGTTTCTCGGCAGAGGCTTGCAGAAACGCGGTTGTGGCGATGGTGATCGGCCCGGTATAGGCCAAACCGCTCTCCAAGGTGGGATCGCTGCCGTCGAGGGTGTATCGGATCGCCGCGCCGGTGGTGGTGGTGGTTAAAGTGACGGTAAAAGGTGAATCGAAGAAACCTCGGCTAACGCTAAATAAGATCGGCTCGACGCGACCGGCCCATGCGTGCGCCTCGGCGTTAGAGCGACCGGGCGTAGGCGGATCGAGATAAACCAACGCATCGTTGTTTTCATAGCGCCCATAGGCGATATCGCGCCACTGGGGTGGGTATTGCGGCTCAATGACATCAACAAAGTGCTGGTCAAGAATGCGATACAGCCCCAAAAAGTCGCCGTCGCTGTTGAGTTTGAAGTTGGTATGCAGCGCCGAGCCGGATCGCGTCTCGTGCCGATTTTTACCGGACGCAAAGACGAGCAGATAATCATTGGCCGCTAACGTAACGTCGGGGAAAACCCACTTCTCCGGCAGGGTGGGATCGTCGGTGAGCGACCAGCCCGATAGGTTAACCGGCTGCGTGCCGCGATTGTACAACTCGATCCAGTCAGAGGAGTCGCCGTCTTCATCGACCAGACCCAACCCGTTCGAGGCCACAAACTCGTTGATGACGATATCACCGGCCACGGTGCGGAGGGCCGGGGCAAGCAGATAGCGGCCCAACCCCAATACGAGGCAGGCTCCGATTACACCCCAAAAGATAATGATGTGTCTGCGTCTGGTCATGGCTCACTAAAACGGTCGATACGGCCTCATAGTTTCGGATTAGTGTACTTGATTCAGGGAATTGGGCAAAGGGAACAGGATTTACTTTGTCCGGGTGGTTGGGTTTCGCGTACTTTTTCGCCTGATTTAAGATATAGGAGTATAAAGTGTTAAGCATTTTGCCAGCCCAATAATATAGAAGGGAGTCAGACAGTTTCAAATGAGACGACAACGACAATGAAAATTACCGTAGGACAAACTTAAGTTTGTCCCACAAGTCTATTTTCAGAGGGGAAAGATTGATGTCCAACTACTTCGGTAAATTTCTGACATTAGAAGCCATTCTATTTGGGCTATTTGCATTGGCTTTTAGCGCTGTTCTCTATTCATACATAGCTGATATTTCATCAATTACAGACCGGTACATCTTGTACCTGTTAAGCCTCAATGGTACGGTCTTTATGCTCTATGGTGCCGATAAACTATCGGCCAGGTACGGCGGACGACGCGTGCCGAACCCTCTATTTCATCTGCTGGCGCTGCTGGGAGGCTTTGTGGGGGGCTGGTTTGGCCGGGCTATTTGGAACCACAAGACCAATAAAGACGAGTATTTAAGTTACCCCGTCGTTTTAACCCTGAGCACTCTCCTCCACGGAGCGTATATTTATCTAACCTACTTTGCATAGTGTAGCCCTCTAAATCGCATCTATTTTGTCATAAAATATTTACCGCACCCGGCAACAACTTTTGCAATCAAATTGTTGCGTGATATACTCCGCTGTTTGTTGGTCATGATTTAGAGTCGTGAAGAGAGTTACCGGGACGTTTGCACAGGTACTTTTACGTTTGGACAAATGGTTATGAGACACACCCTAAGATGCTTTATCGTTTTCTGCTTTCTGCTTTTGGCTACTGCCCCATCGGCTCCTGCTTTGGCTCAGGAGCCACCGGTACTGGCCTTTTACTACGCCTGGTTCGATCAAAGCACCTGGAGTTCCGGCCAATCGGTTGATGTGCCGGCCCAACCGTATGCCTCAACCGATCCGGCCACCATCGAGCGCCACGTGGCGCAAGCTCAGGGCGCGGGCATTAACGCCTTTGTGCAATCCTGGTACGGCCCGCAGGTAGAAAACAATCAAACCGAAACCAACTTCCGCACGCTGCTCGATATTGGCGCGGCGCGAGGCTTCAAAGCCGCCGTTGATCTGGAAGTGACCAGCCCCTTTTTGGGCAGCAGCGGCGCGGTCACCAACGCCATTGCCACGCTGATGGCGACGCACGTTCAGCATCCGGGTTACTTGCAGTATCAGGGCAAACCGGTCATCTTTTTTTGGCGACAGCAGCAGTATTCGGTCGATACCTGGGCGAGTATTCGCAACCAGGTTGATCCCAACCACACCACCATTTGGATCGCCGAAGGCACCGATCTGGCGTACCAAGCCGTTTTCGACGGCCACCATCTTTACAGCATCGCCTGGGCCGGCTCGCCGGGTGATGAATTGGCCCGCTGGGGTAATCGGGTGCGGAGCTATGAGGCCGATAATCAGGTTGACCGGCTGTGGGTGGCGACAGCCATGCCCGGTTACAACGATACCAACCTGCCACGCAGCAACGCCTTTGCCGTATCGCGGCAGGGCGGCGACTATCTACGGCAAACCTGGCGCGGCGCTCTGGCCAGCCAACCCGATATGGTTATCATCAACAGCTTTAACGAGTGGCTGGAAGGCACGCAGCTTGAGCCGAGCGCCAGCTACGGCAACCTTTATCTCGATGTGACCCGCGAACTCGTAACCGAACTGCGCGGCAGTCCACCGCCGGCACCGGCTCCGCTTCAGGTCGCCGCAC
>JAGRBY010000215.1 GCA_020433835.1 Anaerolineae bacterium
CATGTCCGCCCTTGACTATATCGTGCGCAGTGGCCGGGCATTGTACGCGGGCATTTCGACCTACAGCCCTGAACAGACTCGCCAGGCTGCCCAAATTCTGCGCGATCTGGGGACACCCTGCCTCATCCATCAGCCGCGCTACAACATGTTCGATCGCTGGGTTGAAGAGGGGTTGCTCGATGTTTTGGACGAAGAAGGCATCGGCTGCATCTGCTTTTCGCCGCTGGCGCAGGGGATTTTGACCAACAAATACCTCGACCGCGTCCCTGACGAGTCGCGTGCTGCCAAATATGAGGGCCAGCTTCACTGGGGCGATAAAGTCAACCAGGAACGTATCGCCAAAGTTCGGCAACTGCGCGAGATTGCCCAGGCTCGCGGCCAAACGATGGCCCAACTGGCTATCGTTTGGGTGTTACGCCACCCCGGCATGACCTCGGCCTTAATTGGGGCCAGCCGCGTCAGCCAGATTGAAGATGCGGTTAGTGCTTTGGATAATCTGTCGTTTAGTGACGAAGAACTCGCTTCTATTGAGGCGATTTTAGCAGGATGATAATTGGCCAGTGATTGGCTAAAGACGCGGCATTTCTGTTATTGCCGCGTCTTTAGCTTGAAATATCTTCCAAACGTGCTGCCTCGGCGGCAATATGTCCGGCAAATGAGGTGACGAAGGTCTTGAGATTGGTCATTTCGGATAATTCTGAAAAATCACCTGTCTCTATGGCGTTCCGAGGTGAGGCGATAAGCGCAGCCGTTGTGTAAAGCTGCTCTTGGACAAGACGTTGACATAGAAGATCATACCGTTGGAGGTACGACGCATTCTGGAATTCTTTTAAGACCGGAAAGTGAGGGGACGTACCTGTTACCGGCTTTCGAGATTTGGGATTATCTTCAACAAGAATGAGCCAACCTACAAAAGGGCGAGGTTGCCGACCAAAAGCTCCTTCCCGGTAGGCTGTCCAGAAATCGTGGGCGGTGCCAATAGCTTCTTCGGCTCGGTTATTAAAATTATTGCCAAAGGAGGGGCCAACCTGGCTTTTCAGCTCAACGGCGGCAATGAGCTCATTTTGATGGATTATTAGAAGATCCCATAGTTTTGTGGGGCGGAAATAGCCAGGTAACGCCAATAGAGTGCGTTGCTGGTGGATTTGGGCCTGAGCCAGCCCATTGGCTCGAATGAGATCAAGTATAAGGGCAATAAAGCCGTCCATATTCTTCCCTGCTGTGACACCGGCTCGTTCTCCTTGATCGGCCTTTCCCGCCTCAATTTGTTTTTGACGGGCTTTTTCTCGATTTCCCCAAAAGGCTTGGACTGCCTCACGCGCTTTATATTCATAATCAACCAAATCCAGCGCCATTTATTCTTCCTGCCCTCCTAAGACAGATTGTTCTTCTTTGCTCAAGTCGTATAACTTAAAAGTGGCTTGGTTGCAGGCTTCTAAGTCTCGCCCTTCAGCTGCTTTAATTAATTCTCCTCGGAGCGCTGCGGGGACGTCATCCCAATAGGGGATGCGAATGCGGCGCAGATATTGCGCTTGAAAACGCAGATACCCGCCACGCATCTTTATGGAGTAGGTTGCCACAAACAGACGAGCGACACTAGAAAGCAGTACTGCTTGTAAAGCACGCAGATCCCAAGCCTCGGAAATGACATAGTATAGATTGTGGTGGGGATATAAATCCCCACGTTCGAAAACGATATGGGCTTCGCCTTTGATATCAGGGATTAGGAGCTTTGGTTTCTGGGTTAGAGAGGGAATAATACGGTCAATCGTGCGGTACCAGTTTGCCGGATTTTTTTTGGCGCAGTGGCGGCTGGCAATAACATCTTTTCTAAGTTCAAGATAGCGACGCAGCCGGGGATACTCCTGAAGGTCAACTAGATTGCCTTTTTCGGTGAAAGGATTGATAACTCCCTGACCTTGCCACTGTACTTCACCCGATATGATGTCACGGGTGGTGACCAACGGTAATTTTCGATCAGACTCTACATCAAGCGCTTCGAACACGCCGATGAAGTATTTGTCGGCTCCGGTGGCTACACCAATTCCGACTTTGCAAGCTGTCTCTTCTAGCATTGGAAATGTTTGTTCAAGGCGACGGATTAATGCTGTTTGATCCAATGAATCAAGGAGCCACGGCTCGCTGCCGTTGACCACGTTAGTCAATTGGCGTATAGTGCTGCCTTTGGTAAGCCGCAATTCTCCTCGCAATTCTTTAGCTAACGCCCCCAACGTCGTTCGATCTAGCTGAGGCCGGTGCGCCAAACGCGTTACCCCGGCTTTTTCACGGCTGATGATGGTGATGGCCGGATAAGTCATCACATCGCTGTGGAAGGCCGGTGTACTCACCATATCAACATACACTTTTAAGTGATATGCCTCAGCCACAAGGTTTCGTAGCGGTCCACCATACCGATTCTTCATCCATCGGTCAGCACAGATGAAACCCAAGTTCCCTCTGGAAGCCAACAAATGCAGCGAGCGTTCGATAAAGGGGATGTAGAGATCGGCCCGATCAAACATGCTTGGATAGCGCTTTCTGTACTCGGCCAGTAAAGGGGCGGGAATACGTTCTTGTCGCACATAAGGAGGGTTACCAACTACGAAATTGAACGGCTCATTAAAAGCCATAAGCAGAAAGTCCCCTTGTACCAACCACCTCTCTGTCAGGTCTAAAGCGGTTTGCTCCGAAATCCCTTCCTGTTCAAGTTGATTAAGTAACGCTGACCGTGTTGTGTTAAAAGTCTCGCGATGCAGTTCAACAGCCCGAATAGCACTGCCTAAGACTTCAACAGCAGAACCTGGACTGTTATCTGCTCGCCAGGATGCCAGTAACCGGCTTATAATTGGCAACAGAAAATCACCCAATCCAAAGGATGGTTCCAGAATTCGTCGCTGATAAAGTGGTTGGTTTGTGTTATAGCCGACCAAGTCAAGGATGAAATCAACGACTTCAAGGCGAGTAAAGATCGCCCCACGAGCTTCAATATCGCCTTGGGTTGCCAGTGTTTCAACAGCAGTTGCAATTTTTGGTGAAAATGTACCAAGGGGATCGTTAAAAAGATCAAATGTAAGTTGTTTTGGTGTCAATCTTTAATCCCTACACAACGAATTACATAGGAAGATTATACCGCACTTTCACCCTTTTCTTAAATAAATGTTTTGTATTGATATCCTGAATAACTTTTAGGCTCGGTTCATGAGAGCAAATAATGATGAGTTCTGGGCTTACCTATGTCGCCCGACTGTTCTCATTTCTGCCGGCCTCTCTGGCTCTAATTTCCTCTAAACATTTGGCGTGGGCAATGCGATTTTCGCATACAATCCACTCATCTTCGCTGCACTCTGTTTTGCGACACACTTCACAGGCGGCTAACTCTAACGGAATTTCTTGGATCCAATCATCTTTAATACGCTGTAATATGCCTTTTAGAATATTGTGTTTTTGGTTGTTCATTTTCGTACTCTCCTTAAATCTAACAATACCACATTTTTTACGCCAGCGGTAGAGGGCAAATCTACAAATCTCCATGTCCGTAAGATTTGTTGCCTTATACCACGGTCTGGACTAGAATGCGGATTAGTAATATCCGTCTCAATATGTAATGGGCAGATTTACGTAGGTTAATACATACCCGTTTATCAGTTACATAAACGTAGCCCGTGGTCTAGATATCGATTTAACCTACGTGCATTCTCTGCCACCAGCTTATGAGCCGAAGTGAGGTACTATTGAATGCCCCTGTCAAGCCCCAAACCCGGCCAAAAACCGGCTGCGGTCTGTGGGCCAATATCGCGATAAGTTCAGGCGCCATCGTCGTGGCGCTCATTTTTTTAGAAATGGGATTGCGGGTGTTGGATGGCCCGCTCAACGTAAGCCGCTTCTCGGCAGAGACCGGTTGGCGTGGTCAGGCCAACGAATTCAAAATTTTAGATACCGATGGCTACAAACACCCCTTTCAGCTCAACAGCCAGGGTATGCACGATACAGAGCACCCCCTTACCAAGCCCGCCAACACCTACCGTATCATGCTGTTGGGCGATTCGTTTGTTGAGGCCCGGCAGGTCATTGAAACGGAAACGGCGCATCAAATTCTGGAAGATTTGCTCAACAAATCCGGCAGCGAGAAACAATACTCCGTTATCAGTGCCGGGGTACCGGCCTGGGGCACCGGTCAGCAGCTTCTTTATTACCGCTCGCAGGGACGGCAGTTTCAGCCCGATTTGGTGGTGCTGATGGTCTATCTGGGCAACGATATCACCGATAACCTGCCGGTTCACAGCGTTAAGTTAAGTGGTGTTGATCATTACGCCCCTTATTTTGCCCTCTGCAACGGTATGCTTGACCCGGAGCCGTGGGTCTATGCACCGGGTGTTACGCCGACAATGGGCAATTGCTCCCCAACTCAAAAACAACTGGCCGAGCAGTTGCAATGGCTCTATTGGCACACCCACCTTTATCGGGTACTTGGCCCGTTGTTTAACCTTCGGCAGTTAGAATTTTTCAACAAGGATTTACCTAATATTCACCTCTACGTACCGTTAGACAACGAAACCTTTCGGCAAAGTTTCCCTCGTGAAAATCACATGCTCGATTACGGCTGGCGGGTGACCTTTGAGATTATTAAAGAATTACAGCGCGAGGTCGAAGCCAATGGGTCCCAACTAGCCATAGTCCTCATCGACTCGGCTGAGGTCATTAACCTGGTGGCCTCGCCTCCTGAGGCGCAAGCGGCCCGCGCTGAGAGTATGCCCTATTTAGCCCTAACCGAACCCGATTTACCGGAAAAAAAGTTCCGGCAAGCATTAGCTGAAACCGGCATCGAAATATTTAACCTCCAAACAGAGTTGGTTGACTATACGCGCCAACATGACGAATCGCTGTTTTTTCCTCACGACAAACATTGGAATCAATTGGGGAATCGCGTTGTTGCCGGCATCTTATACGATTGGTTAGAAGATCGCTGGCTGTCGTATGACGCCTGTATTAGCCATAGCCCTGTTGTAGAGGCGTGTTAGGTTCATCCACGCCCCTACTTTTGCCCCGTTAACCCCTATGGTATAATGCCGCCACTTTGAAAAAATCACGCGACGTCCTTATTTTATTTTTGCTGGTTATTGCCCGGGTACGCATCGACACCCTGGCCGACGGTGCGCTTCCGTTTCGTCATGAAGATGTCCCTCGGCTTGTCGGGGGTTGGTGGCCGGCCTGGAGTTTACAGCTTCTGAGCCACCCCGAAACCGATCCGGTCAGCATGCTGTTGATTGTAACCAGTTTCGCTCTGTTGGGGCTGTACTTTATCATCGATATTCTCAGCCGTGATCGCTCGGCCAAATGGGTTCACTATAGCAAGATTGGGCTGATATTCGGCATTATCGGATTGTTGGTCTTTTGTAAAACGCTGCTGCTGATTAACTTGCGCCAACTGCGCGGCCCGGTCAGCTACGCCCACGATGGGGGCGTCATTCAAACCGAAGTCACGATTGGTTATTTCCTCGACGGCTTAAACCCTTACGTTGAAGATTATGTCGATACACCTATGGCCGAATGGGGGTATGCCGAATATCGCACCGCCCTGTATCATTACCCCTATCTGCCCTGGACGTTTGTTTTTTCCGCACCAATCTACCTGGTGAGTCAAGGCTGGCTGGGCTGGTTCGATGAGCGGCTGGTCTATCTGCTGCTCTTTGCCATGACGCTGCTGTTGGTGCCTTTGCTTATCCGCCAGCCGGAAGCGCGGTTGATCGCCCTGGCCGTTATCGGCTTAAACCCCATCGGCATTATAAGCATCATCTTTGGCGAAAACGATCCCTTTGTGCTGGCCTGGATTATGTTGGCCCTGTGGCTTATTCATCCCCCGCCGGAAAAGAGACCCAGGCCCGGTTGGCGCTGGCTGTTGGGATCGGCGGCGTATGGGCTGGCCTGCGCCAGTAAGCCGACCGCCTGGTTTTTAGCCCCCTTTTGGCTGCTGTATCTGCTGCGCGATGTTTGGGGCGACCGTTTTATGCCGCCGCCTGCACGCTGGCGGCAGTTGGGCACCACATTGTGGCAGCGTGCCTGGTCGCTGCCGGTAGTAGCGCTGTTGGTTATCGGGCCGTGGCTGGTGTGGAATCCGGAGGCGATGTATGACGATGTTTGGCGCTGGTCATCGGGCCAGGGTGACTCCGGCTATCAAATATGGGGCTGGGGGGCCAGTAATTACGTTTTGGCCTTGGGTTGGGTTCCCGACCGCTTTGCTTACTGGCCTTTTATCGTACCCGGTGCTATTATCGCCCTACCGCTTCTTGTTTTACTGCTGTGGCGACAAACCCACGATAATACGATGGCGATGATGCTTTATGGGTACGTAGTATTGTTATTTGTCTTTTTCTATATTTCGCGATTTATGCAGCCTAACTATTTGGGCTATATGTTGTCTTTTTTAGCGTTAGCGTTTACTTTAGATGAAGAGAGGAATGAGAATGATGTTGAACGAGAGGGATCAAGCACCCGATTTCGAACTGCCGGATGATAGCGGTAAGCTCACCAAACTTTCCGATTTCCGGGGCAAGCGTGTGGTGCTGTACTTCTTTCCCAAAGCAATGACCAGCGGTTGAACGAACCAGGCCCGCGGAGTCCGTGATGACTTCGAACACTATGAAGCCGCCGGGGCTGTTGTTATCGGCGTTAGCCCCGACCCCGTCAAAAAACAGGCCAAATTTAAAGCCAATGAAGAGCTGCCTTTCACGCTGCTGTCTGATGAAAATCGCGAGGTTATTGAATTATACGGCATGTGGGTTGAGAAGTCGCTGTATGGCAAGAAGTTTTGGGGCGTAGAACGCAGCACGTTTATCATTAGCCCCGATGGTGTTATTGAGCGTATCTTACGTAAAGTTAATCCTAACAAGCACAGTGCCCAGATTTTAAAGATTTTGCAGGCGCTGTAAGCAGCGCGATAGCTAAGGCTGTGTACAATAATTAATTATGTCTGAATCATTCCCTATAAAAACCGATAAAATTGATTGGCGCGACCAAACCACCTGGCCACTACGCTCGACCCCGACCTATAAAGTTAACGAAGCCGTAGTGCGAGCCTTTGTAGCCCTATTTACCCGTCTTGAGGTCGTTGGCGCAGAAAATATTCCAACCGGAGCATGTATTATAGCTCCTAACCACAGCAGCAACTACGATCCCCTGCTGGTCGGTGTAGCTAGCTACCCGCGCCAGCTCTTTTTTATGGGCAAGCAGGAATTGTATAAAAACCCAGTGGCAGGCTGGTATTTTCGCCAATGCGGTACCTTTCCGGTCAACCGGGGTCTGCGCGATGAATGGGCCTTGCAGCACGCCGGACGAATTTTAGAGGCAGGCCGATTACTATGCATGTTTCCCGAAGGCACACGCAGCAAAACAGCTCAATTAGCCAAAGGCAAAATCGGCACGGTTAAATTGGCGCTTGAACACAACGTCCCGATTTTGCCGGTGGCCATTGTCGGCTCACGGGCAGTCAAAGTGGGCCTGAAACGGACACCCGTCCGGGTTATTTTCGACGAACCCCTTTATCTGGAAAAAGAGGCCGGTCCGCCACCCTACGAACATCAAACCATTCGCGACCTGACCCATGCGGTGATGAAACGGCTCGCAGCCATGCTGCCCCCGGAAAATCGAGGGTTCTATGCCTGAAATCGAGGCATCAAAGGTAGTACTTACCCCCCCGGAGCTGACAGGGGCGATGCGGCTTGAAGATGGCCGCCTGCTGCACTGGTATGAATGGGGACCGGCTGCCGGTACGCCCGTGATCTTTTGCACCGGCGCGGCGATGAGTGGTTGGTTGGGCTTCGGCACCGCTTATCTCATTGAGCACAACGTGCGGCTACTGGCCCCTGATCGGCCCGGTTTAGGCGAGTCGGAGCCTCATCCGGCCAAATCATTGACCTCCTGGGCAGATGATATGTGGCAGTTTTGCGCTTTCAATCGGCTCGACCCGGTGCTGACCGTTGGCTTCTCACAGGGCGCTCCGTTTGCTCTGGCTCTGGCCGCCAGTGGGCTGGTCTCTGCTGCCGCCATCGTCTCCGGGCAGGATGATCTGCGTCATCCGCATCTGCGTCCTTTGCTCTACCCCGATGTGGCCAACATGCTGCTTGCCATCGAACAAGACCCGGCCAAATTCGAACAGGATATAGCCACGATGGCTACGGCCGAGGGCTTTTGGGATTTGATCATCAGCATGAGCGGCGAACGCGACCGCCGCCTGTATGAAAGCCCCGATTTCGCTGCTGCCTATCGCCAAACCTTACAACAGGGTTTCGCCCAGGGAACGTCCGGCTACGCCCGCGATCTGATCATCGCTATGGGCGATTGGCCGCTGGATATCGAAGCGATTGACGTGCCGGTCGATCTCTGGTATGGTCGACAAGACACCAGCCCTGTTCATTCCCCCGATTTCGGCGTCACCCTGGCTGCCCGACTGCGCCACGCCACCCACACCATTGCCGAGGAGGAAGGCGGCTCGATCCTCTGGACGCGGGCGGGCGATATTCTCAGCCAATTAAAATCACATCTGCCGCTTCCCTAAATAACCTCAATTCGAAGAAAGGTGACAGTCACTCCATAAAGGGATAATTAGGTCGATTTTCTCCCTTAAACGCCCTGGAAATCATGAAAAGTGATGGTCACCTATTTCTGATAATGTCCACAGAACCTGACTTTTTAGGACATCCCGAAGATATATGTATTCAGAAATGCATTGCGGAACTTGCCCTGGGGATCGTACGTTTGAAGCAGTTGTTGAAAATCGGGCAGCTTCTCGTAGAGGGACGGCATGCGCGTTGCCGGCATCGTAAACAGCTTGCCCCAATGCGGACGGGCCTCGAAGGGAGCGAGTTGCTCTTCAATCAGCGGCAGCAGTTGGCGAACCGCCGGCCAATTCTGCTTCCATGTAAAGTGGATGGCGATACAATCTTGCTGGTAACAGGGGCTTAGCCACAGATTGTCGGCGGCGATGGTGCGTATCTCGGAAATGAATAAGAGCGGGGCTATTTGGTCACCCCAGCGGTCGATAGCCTGGATGGCGGCGACGGCGTGCCGGCGAGGGATCAGATACTCACTTTGTAGCTCCTCGCCGTTACTGGGGGTGAACTCCAGGCGAAAATGGGGGAGGCGGTCGTACCAGGGGCCGGGTACGCCCATCTGCTCGGTACAGTTGACCGGCGATACCTCGCGGATGGGATGCCGATGCGTCGGAGCCGGTACCGCGCCGAACAACTCCGGTTCCGGCTCAAACGGTTCACCGTCTTCGACCAGGCGCTTCTGCCAAATCTGGTTGATGGTCGAGTCACGCCAGTCAGTGAAGAGGCTGACGCTGTAGGCGCTCGAGGTGATGGCATCGAAGTTGTCGACCAACTGCGTTAGAGGCAGATCTTCGTACACATTCTGGCGTACGGTAAACGCCGGAATAACATCGAGCGTCAGTTTGGTGATTACACCGAGACCACCCAACCCGACAACCGCCCCTTGAAACTGTTCGCCGTGTTGGTCACGCGATAAAACAACCACCGAGCCATCGGCCGTAACCAGCTCCATCTCCGAGATAATCGTAGCGAGGTTCCCATTCTTATCGCCTGAGCCGTGCGTTGCGGTGGCACAAGCCCCGGCCACGGAAATATGGGGCAGCGAGGCCAAATTATGCAGGGCATACCCCGCGTGGTCAAGCTGTCGACAAAGCTCCCCATAGCGAACCCCGCCGCCAATCGTTACCGTGTTACGCTCGGTATCAACCGGCTCAATCTGATTAAACTTTTCGAGCGCGATGATATCTTCCGGCGTATCGGCGATACTGTTGAAAGAATGGCGACTGCCGAGCACCCGTAGCTGGTCACCTTGGCTGACCAGTTCCTGCACCTGCTCAACCGTAGTGGGGTAGTGCCATCGAGCCGCGCTATAGGTATAGTTACCGGCCCAGTTACGTTGTTGCTCTGTCATCTGTTTGTACCTCTCTTTGATTGGATAGTTAGTTATCAATTCACTCTGCAACTTTGCATCCTTGCAATCCTACTCCCCTGCAACCTACTTAACCAGCGTCATCGTCTTTCTGGCCGGATTGAAAGTCTCAGGCTATAGGGGGGGCGATTATACATGGCTTCTTCGTTGCGTTTAACGCGGCTAAGTGTTGTGCCATGGAGGTTGGCTTCGATAAGGTCGGCACTGCTCAGATCGGCTCCAGCAAGTTCGGCTGGCGCACAGTAGCGTGGACACAGTGTTGGTTACCCTGATTGCTCTTAAATTGCTCATACTCGGTGCTGTTATTTTAGCACACTCTACAGGAATTGAGAATAGAAAATGGAGAATGAAGAAAGATGAAAGTTTTATGACTTCGACGCCCTCGCCGTAGCCAACGCCTCCCATGGTACGTCGCGCAGGCGAATGTCTTGGAGAGGCAGGGGGATTTCGATGTTGTGACGAGCGAACGTCTCTAGCATTGTCAGCACCATCTCTTGTTGGGTGGTGACCTTTTGACCCAGGTCGGCGACCCAGGCAAAGAGCGAGAAGTTGACGCTCGACGGGCCGAACTCCATCAAGAAGGCGCTGGGGGCCGG
>JAGRBY010000216.1 GCA_020433835.1 Anaerolineae bacterium
AGTTGCACATTGGGTATTATTCTATAATTATCTATTACAAATACCCATTAAGTCTACCAGGTACTTTATTGATTTTCAGTGCGTTGACAAGGGCGCATTCGGTATTATAATCATGCGATATGTTGGGACACTGCCAATTAAGGAGATTAATATCTCTATTATCCTTGTCTTCTAATCTTCTTATCTCCCAATTTCTAGGAGTGTTTTTATGGATTTCACAGGACGAGTAGCGATTATCACCGGCGCCGCCTCCGGTATGGGCGCGGCCACAGCACGAGAGTTCGCGGCAGCAGGAGGTCATGTTGTCATTATCGATCGAAATGCGAGTCTAGCCCAGCAGGTAGCCGATGAAATCGGCGCGGCTGAGCCGGTTATTGGCGATGTGAGCGACTCGGCATTTTGTAACCAGGCGATTGAGGTAGCCCTGACCCGACATGGTCGGCTTGATGTGTTGGTCAATGCGGCCGGCGTTATTGTTCGCGCTAGCGGTGAGCAAACTACCGATGAACAGTGGCAGCGTATCATCGGCGTCAATCTAAACGGTGTCTTTTTTATGTGCCGAGCGGCTATTCCGGCGATGAAGCAGCACGGAAAAGGAGCTATCGTTAATTTCGGTTCCATTTGGGGCGATGTTGGATCGGCGGGAGTAGCCGCTTACTGCGCGACAAAAGGTGGAGTCCATCTGCTGACCAAGGCGATGGCGCTCGACCACGCTAAGGACGGCATCCGCATCAACGCCGTCTGCCCCGGCGAGGTCAACACGCCCATGCTCCAATCGGAACGCCATGAGCCGGTGACAACGCAGATGATGGAAAATATTGCCAACACAGTTCCCATGGGCCGTCTAGCCGAGCCGGTCGAAATCGCTCGTGTCGTTCTCTTCCTGGCTTCCGATGCCGCTAGTTATATGACAGGATCGTTAATCGCGGTTGACGCGGGCTATACGGCCAGATGAAACGTGGGACCTATTGATCGATGAATAAGACAGCAATTACGCCGTTAGAGCGATTACCCTTAAAAAATCTAGTCTTACGTAAATCCTCAATAGGGAGATACTTTATGAGTTGGCGAACATTAGAGCAAGAAGACATGGAGCTGGCCGAATTTGGTCGGGCACGATTGGCTGGTCGACCGGCCTATTTAGCGACGGTGCGCCAAGACGGCTCGCCACGTGTGCATCCGGTTACGCCCATTGTGGGTGATGGACATTTATTTATTTTTATGGAGCCAACCTCACCCAAAGGACACGATCTCCAACGAGACGGGCGCTACGCCCTACATAGTTCGGTCGAAGATACAGGCGGCGGTGGTGGCGAGTTTTTAATCACCGGGCGCGGCCTCCTCATCGAGGATGAGAAACTTCGTGCCGCGGCCATTCAATATGCCGCTTACACCCCCAAAGATCGTTACATTCTCTTCGAACTAACTATCGAAACTGCCTTCTCAACCACCTACGCTCAAGATGGCACGCCTATTCGCAAGCGGTGGAAGCAGCAGTAAATCATCGGAGATGAGAGACGAGAGATTAAATATTGTGAAGGGTAAGGGACTCCATCAAAATTTCGGTTTTACCTTATTCTATCCGGAGGAACAATGAAACACACTGATGTCATCATCGAACCGGCTAAAGAGACTATGCTGCCGGATATATTGACTCTCCTCATGGCCAGTAAACTCCCCCAAGAGGGGTTGAGCGAACATATAGAAACTGCGCTGGTTGCCCACGACGATGCGGATATTGTTGGCAGCGCGGCGCTTGAGTTGTACGGCTCTGCGGCGCTGCTTCGGTCAGTTGCTGTGGCTCCCGATTTTCAAGGACAAGGGTTAGGCCACCAACTTACCCGGGCGGCTATCGATCTGGCGCGACAGCACAAAGTCAGTCAACTCTACCTCCTCACCGAAACCGCCAGCGACTTCTTTCCGAAGTTCGGTTTCTACACGATTGATCGCGCTCAAGTGCCGTCGCCGGTAAAAAATTCGCTTGAGTTCACCACATTGTGTCCGGATAGTGCTCTTGTGATGACGTTACCTATCCTGTCACAGTAAAACGGATGACGACGATGAGCAAAGGGTATTGGACCATCTGGATTGCGACGCTGCTCTTTTTCGCTGCCTTCTACACCTTGATGATACCCCTGCCGCTTTATCTAACCGGCGTGGGCTTACCCGACTGGCAGGTCGGCGTGGTGTTGGGCGCGATGGGCATTACCTCGCTGCTGGTCCGGCCGCTCGCCGGTATCTTTGCCGATGGTTGGGGCCGCCGTCAGGTGATGTTGTTAGGCACCGCCTCGCTTATGATCGGCGCGGTTAGCGTTGGTTTTACCACACAGCCGGTGCTCCTTTTCGGGTTGCGTGTTTTACAGGCCACCGGCTACGTGGCCTTTACCACTGCCGCCACTGCTCTCATCGCCGATTTGGCTCCGCCGGAAAAGCGGGGTTCGGCCCTGGCTTTTTTTGGCGTAGCTGCTAATGTGGCAATGACCATGACCCCGGCTATCGTCAATGCACTGCTCGATACCTTAACCTTGCCAGGAGCTTTTTGGTTAACTGGTATACTCGCGGCGCTGGGGGGGCTGTTGGCCCTGCGGGTTCAGCAGAAACCAACGGAACAGCAGCAGTCGTTCGCCTGGAGTGACATGCTCCACTTAGCCAGACGATTGTATCTTCCGCTGATCACCGCCGCTTTGTTTGGCCTGGCCTTCGGAGCTTTCTTTCAATTTATCCCACTCCTCACCGAACGACGCGAACTCGGCTCAGCCGGATTGGTGTATACGGTCTACGGCATCAGCATTATCCTGACCCGCCTGTTCACCGGCCAAATTTTGGATCGGGTGTATCAGGGGTTAACGCTCACAATCGCCTTTTTAATGCTGGGTCTGGGGTTGACAGGCTTTGCCTTTGCCAGTGCCCCCTTACATCTCTTTGCCGCCGCGTTTTTGGTAGCAACCGGATCGGGTGTCTTGCATCCGCTGCTGATTTCGATCCATATTGGGCAAGCGGCCACAACAGAACGAGCTCGAGCCAGCGCTATCTTCTACATCGGTTTCGATACCGGTATTGGGTTGGGCGCGTGGCTGCTGGCTCCCGTCTTTCAGTGGTTTGGATTGACCGGCTTGTTTTTGCTAGCAGCCGTCGCCTCGGTTATGGGCCTGCTGCCGGTATGGCTCAGGTTGGGTGTTAGAAAATCGCTGCATCCTAACCTGATCAGGTAGTGAGGCTCTACACAGGCAAGCAAAATTTGAAAAAGTACAACTTTGAACTAAAATGACATGTAAAGAAAAAGTCGAACGGCGAATCATTATCGTTTGAAATAAATTCAGCCGTAATTTGGGGCAAAGCCGCCATCCAACGCTTTTTAGAACATCACAATGGATGGCTTTGAATGCATCCGCAGGCTTGTACCCAAACCCACTGAAGGGCTAGAGCCAAAATATAGGCTCTTTTTTTATGCCCGCCGACAGAATTCAAAAGAAAATTACCAGTCTTGAAGCACAAGACGTTTATAAGAAAAGGTAGGACAATGAAACAAAGAACCGATCTCCGAAATGTTGCCATTATTGCTCACGTAGACCACGGCAAAACGACCCTTGTTGACGGCATGCTCCGGCAGGCTCAGGTCTTTCGCAGCAATCAACAGGTTGCCGAGCGTGTTATGGACTCTAATGATTTAGAGCGTGAGCGCGGCATTACTATTCTATCTAAAAATACGGCTATCGCCATACGTGATCCTGAAACCAATTCAATCGTCAAAATCAACATTGTCGACACGCCAGGCCACGCCGACTTTGGTGGTGAAGTCGAACGGGTTCTCAATATGGTCGATGGGGTTCTGCTGTTGGTTGATGCCGCCGAAGGGCCAATGCCGCAAACGCGCTTCGTACTAAAAAAGGCGTTGGAAATAGGCCATCGCGCTATTGTGGTCATCAACAAAATCGACCGCAAAGATGCCGACGTCGATCGGGTTCTCAATGAAACGTTTGATTTGTTCATCGAACTGGGTGCTACCGACGAACAGGCCGATTTCCCGGTGGTTTACACCATCGCGACCACTGGCCAGGCGGGCCTTACACCCGATCTTCAGCCGGACCTTCAGCCGCTGTTTGAAACTATTCTGCGCGAAACGCCGCCGCCGCAGGTTGATGTGGATGCGCCCTTGCAGATACTCGTCACAACCTTAAGCTATGATACCTATCGCGGCTTAACGGCCATTGGACGCATCTTTGCCGGACAGATTCGCATTAACGACCCTATCGTGCGACTGACACCGGGCGGCGAGCGCTTTTCTGATCAGGTACGATATCTGTATGTCCACGAAGGTCTCAATCGCAAAGAAGTTCCTCAGGCTGATGCCGGTGAAATTGTGGCGATCTCCGGATTGGAAGGAGTAGCCATTGGCGATACGTTAGCGGATGCGGAAAATCCGGTGGCGCTGCCGTCGATTCAGGTGGAAGAGCCAACCGTCCGAATGACGTTCTCGATTAATACCTCACCGTTTGCCGGCCGTGAAGGAAAATGGAGCACCTCACGCCGCTTACGCGAGCGGCTGTATGAGGAGCTGAAACACAACATCGCCTTGCGAGTTGAAGAAACTGACAATGCCGATACCTTTATCGTTTCCGGGCGTGGCGAGCTACATCTGGCGATTTTAATCGAAACGATGCGACGCGAAGGGTACGAGTTTCAAATTTCGCGGCCGGAAGTCATTATCAAACCGGGTCCGGATGGCGAACTTCAAGAACCCTATGAGGAAGCCTTTATCGAAACTTCTTCGGAAACCGTTGGTGCAGTCGTTGAGATGTTGGGCAAGCGGCGCGGCGAGATGGTCAATATGGAAAACACAAATGATGGCGCGACCCGTTTAACGTATGTTGTGCCTACTCGTGGACTGCTGGGTTTCCGCTACCAATTTTTGACGGCGACCCGCGGTATGGGTACCATCAATACAATATTCCATGGCTATGGACCTGTAGCCGGACCGATTGGCTCGCGCTCAAAAGGATCATTAATTGCCTGGGAAGCTGGCGTTTCAACCACATTCGGTATCCAAAATGCCGAGCAGCGCGGTATTCTTTTTATTAATCCCGGCATCGACATCTATGAAGGCATGGTTGTGGGCGAACACCAACGTCCTGGCGACCTGGAAGTGAACGTTTGTAAGAAAAAACAGCTCAACAACATGCGCAGTGCCGTGCGGGATATTGACGTGGCTTTAACGCCCCCCCGACAAATGAGTCTGGATGAGACGATTGAATATCTGTCTGATGATGAACTGCTAGAAGTGACACCCCAAAATTTGCGTATTCGCAAACGGGTTTTAGACAAAAACCAGCGAGCCAGAGAAGCCAAACGAACGAAGGCAGCGCTGGCCGTATAACCTAAAAATAGGAGCATTGTGCAACTCGAAACGGATCGACTCCTTTTGCGTGAATATCAAGCCGAGGATCGGGCTGCTATTTATAATTATCAGACCCATCCGGCTTATTTACGATATTCGCCGTGGTCGCAGCGCAACAAAAAGGATGTACATCTTTTTTTGCAAAAACTACTCGAGTGGCAAAATGAACAACCCCGCATAAAATTTCAGTTGGCGATTGAGCTGAAAAGTAACCAAGAATTGCTTGGATCATGCGGGCTTCGAAAAACGCAAGACACTGCGTTTGAGGCTGAGTTAGGTTATGAGATCGACCCGCATTATTGGGGAGAGGGGTATGCCACAGAGGCAGTTAAAGCCATACTGCAATACGGCTTTAATACCTTACACCTCCACCGTATTTTTGCTTCTATTATAGCCGATAATGTCGGCTCGCGACGCGTAGTTGAAAAACTGGGCTTTACCTATGAAGGACAGCTTCGTGAGAACCGCCGATTCAAGGATCGATGGTGGGATACTTGCATGTATGGTCTGCTCAAAGATGAGTGGGCCAAGACCCTGTAAAATTTGTTACCTCTATTTGTTTTTAGTGGCAAGCGGGAACTGCATAATAAATTTTGTATAACTTCCAACCTGGCTCTCGCACCGAATTGTTCCCCCTAATTTTTGCGTGACCAAATTATACGTTATGTAGAGCCCCAGCCCTGTTCCTCCATTATTACGCGCTGTGGTAAAAAACGGCTCGAATATCTTTTCCAATATTCTCGGCGGCATGCCGCAGCCATCATCGCTATATTCCAACTGTACATGGTGGGCTTTACCATAAACGCAAAAATTTAAACAACCCTGTTCGCCGTTTGGATAGCCATGTTTCAGGGAATTCATCACCAGATTGGTTACCATTTGAGAGAAGGCACCGGGGTAGCTATTTAATTTGAGTTGCTCGTCACCTTCAATTTCTATATGATGTCCGGTTCGCTTAAGTTGCGGTTGTAAGCTACGTATCACTTCCTTTAGGTATTGTACCACACCAAACTCACGTTGTTCTAAGTTTGTTTGATCGACTGCTACTTGTTTAAAGCTTTGCACCAGTTCAGACGCACGATGCAAGTTATTGAGAATTAAGTCACTACTATCGCGAGCCACGTTAACATATTCCTCTAAAACCGAGCGTTTAAGTTGACCAGTTTCAATTGCTTTGAAAAATAAAACGGACTCGTCGGCCAAGGTTGAAGCAGCCGTCACACTGATGCCAATAGGTGTGTTGATTTCGTGCGCAATGCCGGCCACCAGGCTACCGAGTGCGGCCATTTTTTCCGACTCGACAAGTTGCTGCTGCGCGGCTTTCAAGTTTTCAAAGGCTTCTGACAGATTTTTATTTGACTGTTGAAGTTCATAGGTTAGCTGCTTTAGACGTAGGTGGGTATTAATACGAGCGAGCACCTCGGCTTGCTGAATGGGCTTCGTAATATAATCAACAGCTCCGGTTTCAAAACCTTTTACTTTGTAGTCAACATCAACAAGAGCTGTCATAAAGATAACCGGTATGTCTTTCGTCCGCTCATCCTGTTGTAAAAGTCGGCAAGTTTCAAAGCCATCGATGCCTGGCATCATGACATCCAGTAAAATGATGTCAGGTTGTCCTTTTTGGGCAATAGTTAATCCGCTCTCCCCATCCTGGGCAACCATAAGCTCAAAACCATCTACCTCCAAATACTCAGCAATAACCCGAAGGTTGGTCGGTTGATCATCAATAATCAGAACCGTCTGTTCTTTTTGTTTCATGGTTACTCCTGAGTAAGATAGTGTTCTAGTAAACTCACCAAATCCTGCTGACGAAATTCGGCTGCTAACCTTCTTACTGTATCGGCAAAGGGACTATACTGTTCACCCAAACTTTCAATATTATCTGCATACTGTCGAATTCGAGGTAATCGGCCCATTTCAGCCCATCGAAGCAATTGCTCTAATTCTGCCGATGGAGGTAGTACAAGCATCTTAGGCTTGATATCGTTGACCAATTTTGATATAGGTTGTCGCTTACCCCAATAACCGCTAAGTTCTTGGGGAGGAGCACAAGTTTCCTGGGTAGAATACTCAAATGTTGGCAGCCTTACTTGAAACCAAAAACGGCTTCCCTGCCCTGGTTCGCTCTCCAATTGTAAATCGCTATCCATTAATCCCAGTAACTGCTGGGTGATCGATAACCCCAAACCGGTTCCCTCGCGGCGAAAAATATGTTCACCTACCTGCTCGAAAGGTAGCAGAACTTTTTGTGAATCTTTAGCTTGTATACCTATACCCGTATCCTCAACTTCAAAAAGAATAACTTGGCTCTGTTTGTCTGTTTCTACGTGACCATCATCGACAGATGAAACGCGTAGGGTGACCTGCCCCTCAGTTGTAAACTTAATCGCATTTCCGAGAAGGTTAATCAATACTTGTCGCAATCGAGTCTCATCGGCTAAAACACCAAACGAGAGTGAGTCATCAACTTCAAGAATAAAGTTCAACCCTTTCTCTGTAGCCCATAGCTTGATGATGCTAACAACTCCCTGTAAGAATTTATTCAAATCGAGCTCCGTTATGTTGAGCTCCATCTTTTGGGCTTCGATTTTGGCAAGGTCCAGAATATCATTGATGAGCATCAACAAATGTTCCCCACTTTGCTGAATGACCTCTAATCCGGCCAATGTTTGGTGATCAAGGTTTGATTTACGTTTAATGGCCTGAACATACCCTAAAATGCCATTGAGTGGAGTACGAAGTTCATGGCTCATCTTCGACAAAAATTCACTTTTGGCTCGGTTAGCGGAGTCTGCTTCTTCCTTAGCACGGCGTAACATCTCTTCTGTTTCTTTACGTTCGGTAATATCTCGGATTGCACCTGTTAATATCATCTCCCCATTTTGCAAGCGAGCAGCCGCTTTTTTGGTTGAAATAACGTGTGTAATGCCATCTGCATTGGTGTGCATCTCTTCATTTTCTAAGGGATAGTTACTGGCAAACGCTTCTTCATCAGCTTGCCAAAATATATCGGCCTGTTCTTTGGGAACAAAATCATAATCACTTGAGCCACGTAATTCAGAAGCTGTTCGCCCCATAAATTGACAGAAAGCATCATTAAACTCAATAAACAGATGATTTTCATCTTTGACAAAAAGCGGATCAGGGACAGCATTAATCACCGAATTAAAAAATTCTGCTGCATTGCGTAATTCTTCCTCCAAGCGTTTGCGTTCTGTACTATCCCAAACAAGACCTTGATAATGGGTAATCTGGCCAGTGCCATCGCGAACAATGGTTGTTCGATCTTCTACCCAACGAACTTGCCCATCTTTTGCGACAAGCCGATACTGTTGGCTGTAGCTATCAACGCCATTGGCTGAATAGGTGTGCACCTCTTGAGCAACGCGTGCCACATCATCAGGATGAATCATATTATTATAAGACATACGACCCGACAGAAATTCTTCAGACGTATAGCCAAATTGGGAGACATTATCAGTTACCAAGTCAACCGGCCAATCATCTTGTGCTAACCATCGAAAAAGCATAACCGGACTATTTTCAACAATAGAATTGGCTTGTTTTAGCAGTTCTTCATCCTTTTTCCGATCCGTTATATCGTGAAATCCAGTTACCAACGCTTGTTCACCAAAAAAACGAACAGCTGACATAGAAATATTGGCCCAAAATGGTGATCCATCAAAACGTTTGAATCGGATCTCCATATTTTTAATGACTCCGTCATTCTGTATAGCTCTAAATACCTTTTGACGCTCGTTAGGAGTGTAGTAAAAATTCGGCGCTATATGACCAATCAAGGTTTCAACCGGCACGCCAAACAGCTCAGCCAAAGCATTATTTACATATAATCCCAAACCATCTTCCATTCGGGTGATAGCGATGGGGGTTAGTAAGTTACCGATAGTTGTTCTAAACTGTTCCTCACTTGTACGCATTCTTTCTTCTGCCAATTTACGGTCGGTTATATCCAACACTGCTCCAACAATTTCAAACGGCTGCCCTGCCTCTGAACGAACCAGTCGCCCTCGACTAAATATATAGCGTATTTCTCCATTCGGTCGGATTACTCGGTGTTCTACTTCATATAAGCCATCCTCCGAGGCATAGGCATTTTCAACGATTTGAACCAACGCATTCAAATCGTCTGGGTGGATGTATTTGTTAATTAAATCCATATTAATTTGAGTTTGCAGAGAGATACCCAATATCTCATAGACTTGATCGCTCCAAAAAACAGCATCGGTGACAATATCCCATCGCCACCATCCCAAACGAGCCAGTTGTTGGGCTTCGCGCAAACGCGTTTCACTTTCCCGCAGCGATGCCTCTACAACTTGCCGCTTAGCAATGTCTTGCTGGAGTTGCTGATTGACCTGATCCAATTCGGTTGTTCGCTCGATGACCCGTTGCTCGAGCGTATTGATTGTCTCACGGAGGCGATCGGTCATGGTGTTAAAGGCCTGGGCTAATTGACCAACCTCATCAAGAGAGTCAACGTGGGCTTTTTGCGTTAAATCGCCGGCACTCATTGCGCGGGCCGTTTTCGCCAAACTTTGTAGGGGATGGACAATTTTATTTGCCCCAACAAAAGACAATCCCGCCGCACTCAATAGCACCCCGACAAGGGTTATAGCAACAATGACCCCCTCTCTAATTGCTAAAGCGAAGGCTTGCCATACATCGGTTTCACTCACTACAGTAAAAATACGATCACCTAAAACAATGGGTGACGAAACCAAAACAGCCTGATTTCCATTAAGGCCGGTGGCGATGCCAGGTTGAGAGGGTACAGCAAAATACCTGTCGGGCAGCCACGTGACGAGTTCGTTTTGCACAATAACTTGCCCTGTTTCATCTAAAATATAGTTTTTTTCACCAGGATTTATCTGAACCGCTGCTATAATATCCAAAATTTTTTTAACTTGAACGGAGGCAATCAACACACCATCCACTTTGTGCTGCTCAACCCCAAAAAAAGGCATAGCGATTGTCATCACCGGTTCTTGGGTTAGTTCATCAATATGGATTGGCCCATAATAAACTTTACTTTTCGTTTTGGGAATAGTAAATTCCTCAAGTTGCGTATAATTCACAGATTTTCCTTCCCGCTCTATACTGTGAAATGAAAAACGCGATTGCTCGTTTCCGTTT
>JAGRBY010000217.1 GCA_020433835.1 Anaerolineae bacterium
ATTAAAGGTTGCATAAATATAAGCACGACCGTAAGGAATATTTTTTCTTTCCTTTTTATTACTCGACCTCGCTCTTCGACCTTTTTGTTTTGCCATTAGAACTCCACACTAAACCCTTTAAATTTATTCCAAACTTCTACAACATATACCAACGGACATTTGGCAGCAAAATTATTTGCGGGCCGCCCGTTTTTTACCGGCCACAGTTCGACGTGCACCTCGTCTTGTTCGTGCATTTGTGCGAGTACGCTGACCGTGAGCTGGTAAATTTCGTCGGTGTCTTAAACCACGATAACAACCAATTTCTTGCAGACGCTTAATATTTAGCCCAACCTCACGTCTCAAGTCACCTTCTACTACATAATCGCGGTCGATAATATCTCGAAGCTGGATAACTTCATCTTCAGATAAATTTTTAACACGCGTATCAGGATTTATACCAGTACCCGCCAAAATCTCTTTACTTGTGGCTGTCCCGATACCATAAATATAAGTCAATCCAATCTCGACACGCTTATCACGAGGTAAATCAACACCAGCAATACGAGCCATATTAATTCCCTTTCTCCCTATCCCTGACGTTGTTTGTGTCTGGGGTTAGTACAGATAACACGAACGACTCCGCGTCGTTTAATAATTTTACAATTGTCACATCTACGTTTTACAGATGGTTTAACTTTCATGATTAAATCTCCTTCTACAAATATAAAGGAAGATACAACACAACTCTAGCTAGTTGATAAACCCTTCATAGTTACGCATCATAAGCTGAGCTTCAAGCTGTTTCATAGTATCAAGCACAACACCAACAACAATCAACAAACCTGTACTGGTAATTAATAACGCTTGAGTTTGGGAGCCACTTTGGTTAATACCAGGAATAAGGTTAACTATCCAGGGCAAAATAGCAACACCACCAAGCATAAGGGCACCGACCAGAGTAATACGTTGTAAGACTGAATTAAGATAACTTTCGGTCCGTTTACCAGGTCGGATTCCAGGAATAAACCCACCTTGCCTTTGTAAATTATCGGCCAAATTTTGCTGCTTAAAGATTACATCGGTATAGAAGTAGGTAAACCCTACAACCATTAAAAAGTAAAGTATCCAGTAAGGCCATGATTGTGGGTTAGGGCTAAACCAGGTTACAATACCTGTTGCAAAACTTCTAATAAAACTATTATCGCTTACTGTAAAAGAAGCAGCAACGGCACTAGGGAAGATCATAATTGATTGAGCAAAGATCAAAGGGATCATTCCTGCGCTGTTTACTTTCATAGGAATGTGAGAACTTTGCCCACCATACACTTTGGTACCTCGAACACGTTTACCATATTGTACAGGTATTCTACGCTGTCCTTCCTGAACAAAAGCAATAACGGCAATAGTCAAAACGGTTAGAATGGCAAAGAAAATGAGATTACCCCATTCTTGGCGGCTCACAAAGCTCGCAATTTGACTAGGCATCCGAGCCACAATGCCACCAAAAATTATAATCGATACCCCATTACCGACACCCTGCTCAGTGATAAGCTCACCTAACCACACCGCAATCATCGTTCCTGTGGTCATCGTTATCAATACAGCTATAGTTGTTAAGGGATTAATACCAAACCCAAAATCACTAAGAATACCTGGTACCGAACTTTGTATAAAGAATACCTGCCCATAAGCTTGCAAAACAGCTAAAGGCACAGTAAGCCAGTGCGTATACATATTAATTTTATTACGCCCTTGCTCTCCTTCTTTAGATAACTCCTGCAATTGAGGAACGAGAGGCGTCAAGAGCTGCATGATAATCGAGGCGGTAATGTAAGGATATACCCCCATAGCCATAATTGAAAAATTGGCTAGTGCACCTCCAGAAAGCAAATTCAAAAACTGAACAATGGTACTACCATCACTACCTGACTGCAAAAAACTTTGCAGAGCGCTACTATCTACACCAGGAACAGGTACGTGTGCTCCAGCCCGATAGACAACTAAAATCAGCAAAGTAAATACTATCTTGCGCCGTAGATCAGGCAATACAAATGCATTGCGTACAGCTTCCAGCATAATGAAATCCTTGTGGGCTTATTAGAGCGACAGAACTTCTACGGTTCCGCCTGCGGCCTCAATTTTTGATTTAGCACTTTCAGAAAAGCGATGTGCTTTTACAGTTAGAGGTGCGGTTATATCACCTTGGCCCAAAATCGCAACGGCCTTATCTGAACGTTTGATAATACCTGCTTCAATCAAAATTTCAGGAGTAATCTCGGTTTGATCTGTCTCTCCAAATTTTTCTTGTAACCGTTCAAGATTCACTGGTTTGTATACGATTTTGTGAATATTTGTAAAACCTCTTCTAAAAGGCAAGCGGCGTACCAGCGGCAATTGACCACCTTCGAAATATGGACCTTTACCACCACCAGATCGGGCATTTTGTCCTTTTATACCGCGCCCAGCAGTTTTACCCTTTCCAGAGCCGGTTCCGCGACCAACGCGCTTTCGATTTTTTTTACTACCTGGGGCAGGTTGTAAATCGTGTAACTTCATAACCTTTACTCCCGATGTTGAATCACCAAACTCAAGTTGTTGCTATCCAACAAACTGATTAACTATTTATTGTACAAGAATTACTCGTTAACTTCAACCAAGTGCGACACTTTGTCGATCATGCCTCTTATAACAGGAGTATCCTGATGCTGAACCGTTTGACCCAAACGACGAAGCCCTAAAGCCCGTACAGTATTTTTTTGACGAGTCGAATATCCTATCGCACTCTTAACCAAGGTCACTTCAATCGTTTTATCAGATGTTTTCTGCGACATTAACGACTCTCCCTCGGTAACCAAAACGGCTGAACCCTACTTATGGGAACACCGCGTCTCTGAGCAACATCAACCGGATCTTGCAGTTCATTCAAAGCTTTTACCGTAGCTTTCACAACATTTAAAATATTGGAGCTACCTTTGCTTTTGGTCAAAATATCTCGAATACCGGCTGCTTCAACCACAGCACGCACGCCCCCACCAGCAATAACGCCAGTTCCAGGGGCAGCCGGTTTAAGAAAAACTTCCGCTGCACTAAACCGCGTAATAATTTCGTGAGGAATTGTCGTATCGGTCATAGCAACTTTCTTCATATTTCGACGCGCTTGCTCAGACCCTTTTCGAATAGCTTCCGGTACCTCACGGGCCTTGCCAATACCAACCCCAACACTGCCTTTGTTATCCCCTACGACAACTACGGCTCTAAAACTAAAACGGCGACCGCCCTTCACAACCTTAGCGGTTCGGGCAATATGCACCACTCGCTCATCAAGTTCTTCTACTGCGTCCTCAAATTCACGTTTTGCCATGAATAACTCCTTTAGGGGGCGTTACTTATCAGATAGTATCTCGATTAAAACTCTAAACCCGCTTCTCGAGATGACTCAGCGAGTGCTTTAATTCGACCATGATACTTATACCCGCCGCGATCAAACACAACTTGCTTAATTTCTTTTTCCTGCGCTCGCTCGGCTACAAGTTTGCCCACAGCCACTGCTTGTTCTAGTGGAGACTTACCTTTAAAGTCTACTGATTCACGAAGTTCAGGTTCTAAACTAGAGGCGGCTACCAGCGTTAACCCTTGTGTATCATCAATTACTTGAGCATAAATGTGTTTTAGGCTTCTAAACACATTCAACCGAGGGCGTTCAGAAGTACCGTTAACATGCTTACGTACACGAGCATGGCGTCGTTTTCTGGCTACATATGTTGAATTTGTTTTTCCCATAATACATTACTCCCGATGCAGAATACCAGTTACTTAGCCTTACCTGCTTTACCCGCTTTACGCCGAACTTGTTCGCCAGCATACCGAATGCCCTTACCTTTATAAGGTTCGGGAGGGCGGGTTCGACGGATACGAGCAGAAATCTCACCAACAACCTCTTTATCGATTCCCGAAACGATAATCTCACGGCCAGCGCGGTCGGGAACTTCAAAGCTAATACCCTCAGGAGGCTCAAAAACGACTGGATGAGAATAACCAACATTCAACACCAAGTTCTTACCCTCTACAGCCGCTCTATAACCAACACCTTCTATTTGCAATTGGCGTTTGAAGCCGGTGCTGACACCAACAACCATATTATTTAATAAAGCACGCGTCAAACCATGCTTTGACCGATGAGTACGATGATCACTATTGCGCGTTACAACAATATTTCCGTCTTCCTGCGCAACTTTAATTTCAGGCAAAAAATCTCTGGTTAATTCGCCTTTTGGCCCCTTAACCGTCACCGTATTTTTGTTGATATCTACCGAAACACCATTTGGAATGGTAACCGGCAATTTTCCTATTCTCGACATCGTTAGACCTCACTATACCCATTCTAAATTAAGCGGGCGGGTTAAAATTCTACCACACGTAGCAGAGAATTTCACCACCTACATTTTGTCGACGCGCTTGGTGTCCTGTCATAACCCCATGGGATGTCGACATAATAGCTATACCCAAGCCACTTCTTACCCAGGGTATATCTTGCTTTTTAACATAGGTTCGCCGGCCAGGTTTACTCACCCGCTTTATACCGGCAATAACCGATCTAGGTTGCCGCTCACGGGTATATTTCATATGCAGCAATAAAGAGGGTACATCTCCCGGAAGCACTTCAAAATCCTGGATAAAACCTTCTTCTTTTAATATTTTAGCGATTGCTTCTCGTATTTTTGAGGCAGGCATAGCGACTTGAGGGTGTCGAGCCATCCCTGCGTTTCTAATACGGGTTAACATATCTGCAATTGGATCAAACATGTTACTGAATCCTTTTCAAAGTCTCACAGGCAGAAAGACGAAGCAAAATCCGTCTTGTTTACCAGCTAGATTTTACAACACCGGGAATTTTACCTTGATTAGCCAACTCTCTAAAACAAATGCGGCACAAACCAAAGCGGCGCATATAAGCTCGAGGCCGCCCGCACTGACTGCATCGGTTTCTTACCCGCACCTCAAATTTCCGTCGCTGTTCACGAATAGGCATACATTTTTTTGCCATAAATCTATTACCCCTTAAAAGGCATCCCCATTAAATCTAATAAGTGTCGGCCTTCTTCATCAGTTTCAGCCGTGGTAACAATACTTATTTCCATACCACGTACTTTATCAATTTTATCGTATTCAATCTCCGGCCAAACCAATTGTTCTCTTAATCCTACTGTGTAATTTCCACGCCCATCAAAACTATCGGGCGACAAGCCACGGAAGTCGCGCTGCCGAGGTAGAGCCACGTTTAACAGCCGATCAAGAAAATTCCACATCCGATCACCACGAAGCGTAACCTTCACACCAATCGGGTTACCTTCGCGCAAACGGAAAGTAGCAATCGACTTTTTGGCGCGTGTAATAATAGGTTTTTGGCCGGTAATAATAGCAATCTCTTCCGAGGCTTTCTCCAAAACCTTAGCATTTTGTAACGCTTCACCAAGCCCCACATTAACTACAACTTTTGTAACCCGAGGCACCTGGTTTACATTTACATAGTTAAAGTTTTTCACCATTGCCGGAACAACATTTTGTTTGTATTTATCTTTTAGCCGAAGCATTCGTACTCACCTATACCTTATCAATGGTAGCATTGCAGCGTTTGCAAAAACGCACTTTCTTATCGCCTTCCACTCGAAAACCCACGCGAACCGCTTCATCACAGCTAGGGCAAACCAGCATAACATTGGAAATATGCACAGGTAGCTCTTTATCAATGATACCGGTTTGGGTTCGAGTTTGGCTAATAGGGCGTTGGTGTTTTTTACGAACGTTAACACCTTTTACTAGAAGTTTATCTTGATCAGCATTTCGACCAACACGCTTGTTATGACGGTCAATAAGCCAACCTCTGACCACTCGATCAACTTCACCCCGTAATCCTACTTCATTACCACTGATTACTTGAACCAGATCGCCTTTTTTTATCTTTTGCATTTTTCACTTTCCTCAAGCCAAATGGTTCTATAGTACTTCCGGCGCTAAAGAAACAATTCTCATAAAACCTCTTTCGCGCAGTTCACGGGCCACAGGTCCAAATATCCGAGTACCTCGTGGTCCAACAGCCTCGTTGTCTAAAATAACAGCTGCATTCTCATCAAATTTTATATAAGAACCATCGGGCCGACCGATTTCTTTTCTTGTACGGACAATGACAGCTTTAACAACAGCGCCTTTTTTTACGTTGCCATGAGGGGCAGCCTGCTTAACAGAAGCCACAATTACATCGCCTACAGTAGCATAACGCCGTCGGGAGCCCCCCAAGACCTTGATGCACAATATTTCTTTAGCCCCGCTATTATCTGCTACCTTAAGTCGGCTCTCTTGCTGTATCATAATAAATACTCCACCACTATCAATTTAATCGTAAAATCAAATCGGGACTTGTTCTAGAACTTCAACCAACGCCCAGCGTTTTTCCTTACTAATAGGTTGAGATTCAATAATTTTTACAGTATCCCCTAGCTTGGCGCTATTTTTTTCGTCGTGAACCTTATACTTATTATGGAAACGGAGCACCTTACCATATCGAGGATGTTGCTTTAAGCGCTCCACTTGCACGACAATGGTTTTATCCATCTTATCGCTGGTAACACGACCAATTAAAATCTTACGTCGTTCTCTAGCCATTTCTTGTACCCTACTCCAAAAAGTAATAGCCTGTTAGGCCGCTAGTTGTCGTTCTCGCAAAACAGTTTTTAAGCGAGCAATATCTTTTTTAAGCACAGAAACCCGGCTTGGATCTTTCAACTGTCCAATCGATAATTGAAAACGAAGGTTAAACATTTCTTCGCTAACTTCTTCAATTTTTGTTTGGATTTCCTTATCAGACAAGTTTCTTATCTCAAATGCCTTCATACCTTACACTCCTATACCGTTCTGCGCACAAATTGAGACTTAATAGGGAGTTTATGGGCGGCCAAGCGCATTGCTTCTTTGGCTGCTTCTTCAGGCACTCCAGCAATCTCAAACAAAACACGACCGGGTTTTATAACAGCGACCCAATGATCAACCGACCCTTTACCACTTCCCATCCGGGTCTCGGCAGCTTTAGCTGTAACGGGTTTATCAGGAAATATTCTGATCCAAACTTTACCACCCCGCCGTATGTAACGAACGATAGCACGACGCGCTGCTTCAATTTGGCGGCTTGTCATCCAGCACGGCTCTAACGCTTGCAGACCATATTCGCCAAAGGCCACTTTAGCCCCGCGACTAGCTCTACCCTTCATCCGGCCCCGCATCTGCTTTCTATATTTTACACGTTTGGGCATTAACATAGCTAAATCCTCTTTATCTATATACTAGAAATAGGGTCACGCAGTATTGATCTCATCACTTTTCAGATGCTAAGGAGAAACGTAAGCTCTGGCTTGACTTTCTTCCTTCACTTCCGGAAGAATTTCGCCTTTATAAACCCACACTTTAATACCTATCTTGCTAAAGGTGGTCAATCCTTCAACATTGGCGTAATCAATATCCGCTCGCAATGTATGCCGAGGAACTTGTCCTTCACGCTGCGTCTCACGTCGAGCCATATCAGCGCCACCTAAACGTCCACTGCAGGTAATCATAATACCTTTAGCACCGGCCTTGATAGCTCTACGAACGGCTTGTTTCATAGCACGTTTATGAGAAATTCGCCGTTCAAGTTGCAAAGCAATACTCTGTCCAATTAATGAGGCATTTGTATCAGGATTTTCAACTTCCAAAACATCAACGTGAATCTTCTTGTTCGTCAATGTCTCTAAATCTTTACGAAGTTGATTAACAGAGGCTCCTTTACGGCCAATAATTACTCCTGGCTTAGCGGTATGAATTTTCACCGAGACTTGCCGAGCTGCTGGTAAGCGCTCAATTTCAACTTCAGCAATTGTGCCGGGATCATGCGCTTTCTCAACCAGATCACGAATCGCCAAATCTTCTTCCAACAACTCGCGATACTCATTACCTTCCGCAAACCAACGAGCTCGATGATCTTTAATTATTCCCAATCTAAAACCGAGAGGATGAACTTTGCGACCCAAACTTAATCTCCTTAAGCACTTCTAAAATAGGTTTACTGACACCGTCTATAAATTCAAAGACCGATACCCGTAAACTTACGACGCTTTGTCAAGGTAAACGTCTTCATCAATATTTTCTTCCAAAAGCACAGTGATATGAGAGGTTCGCTTTTTAATCGGCTTAAACCGACCGCGGGCACCATAGCGAGCTCGGCGCAGACGGGGGCCTTCATCAATGCGAATCTCAGCAATAATCATATCTTCTGGCTCAAGTGCGTAATTTTCTTCAGCATTTGCTAAAGCACTCTTTACAGTTTTGTATACCGGAACAGCCGCAATCTGAGGCAGCAACGCCAAAACTTCGAGAGCATCCTGGGCACGCATACCTCTGACGACGTTAACAACCCGTCTCATTTTAACCGGCGACCCCATAATATATTTACTAACTGCTTTAACCTGAAAATCTGCCATTTTGATATCCTCGTCTAAGTGGTTTATTAACTACAAAAACCTAGCGCCCTCGTTTTTCCTTACCAATGTGGCCTCGGAAATAACGTGTAGGCACAAACTCACCCAAACGATGACCGACCATGTTTTCGGTGATATAAATCGGCACGTGGCGACGTCCATCATGTACGGCAATAGTATGCCCAACCATTTGAGGGAAAATAGTGCTGGCTCGTGACCAAGTACGGATTACACGCTTTTCGCCTGCCGCATTCATCGTCTCAATCTTACTGAGCAGTTTAGGTTGAACAAAAGGCCCCTTCTTTAAAGAGCGTGTCATTAATTTATCCTTTCCTTAATCCGAACCTATCTGCGCTTCTTACGGCGCCGACGTACAATAAATTTATCAGTTCGCTTGTTTCGTCGAGTTTTAGCCCCCAAAGTGGGTTTACCCCACGGTGTTTTTGGTCCAGACATCCCAATCGGAGCCCCACCTTCACCACCACCATGGGGGTGGCTATTCGGGTCCATAGCAGAACCACGCACGGTCGACCGAATACCTAACCAGCGCTTACGTCCAGCTTTACCCAAAACGATATTGCTATGATCTGAATTGCCGATTTCACCAATCGTTGCCAGACAGCTTTGGTTAATTAACCGTACCTCACCGCTTGGTAACCGAACTTGAGCGTACGTTCCTTCTTTGGCTAAGAGTTGAGCTGAAGTGCCAGCTGAACGAACCAATTGACCACCCTTACCTGGCTGTAATTCGATATTGTGTATCTGCGTACCCAAAGGAATACGATAAATGGGCAAAGCATTCCCTACACGAATCTCAGCTTCAGCCCCAGACATTAATTGGTCACCAACCCTTACACCAGCCGGAGCTAGAATATATCGCTTTTCACCATCAGCATACGTTAATAGCGCAATGCGAGCTGAACGATTTGGGTCGTACTCAACCGATGAAACAGTAGCGGGAACATCATGTTTATCACGTTTAAAGTCGATAATTCGATATCGACGCTTATGACCACCCCCCTGATGCCGAACCGTAATCCGGCCTTGGTTATTTCGGCCCGATTTCTTTTTGAGTGGTGCAAGCAAGCTTTTTTCAGGCTTGCTCGTGGTAATCTCTTCAAACGTAGATACCGACATCCCCCTACGACCGGGTGATGTTGGTTTATAATTTTTCACAGGCATTGCAAATCCTCCGCCTACACCTATTCGTAGCCCAACTGTGGCCCGTTATACACCTTCAAAAGCTTCAATTTTCTGACCAGGAGGCAGAGTTACGATAGCCTTTTTATAAGCAGACTGACGTTGAACTCGCTTACGTCCCCAACGGCCAAACTTAGGCGCGTAGTTAACAACTCTTACCTTTTGAACATCCACATCAAAGATATAAGACACAGCTTCTGCAATTTCAACTTTATTAGCGCGTTTATCAACAATAAACGTATACTGTCCCATCGCCGAAGCAATATTGCTTTTTTCTGTGATGACCGGACGTACAATAATGTTATAAGCATTCATTTCCATGATTGTCTCTCCAAGTCCAGTCTTTATACTAGAAAACTCTCTAAAGTACTCAGAGCAGATTTCGGTATAATAACGTAATCACACCCCAAAAGATCTTTAATATTGAGATAGCTAGCACGCAGCGTCTTTACATCTTTCAGGTTATTGGCACTTTTCTCAACATTCTCATTTCGCTCAGGAAGCAAAATCACAGCACTGCCTTCAACCTTCAGGTTATCCAAAAGTTCCAGCATCTGTGCGGTTTTAGGCTGTTCAAAGTCAAGGCTATCCAAGATAATAATTTCTTCAGAAGCAGCCTTAACAGATAAAGCTGACCGTAGCGCTAAACGCCGCATTTTGCGAGGCATCTTTTTGGTATAATCACGGGGTACAGGTTTATGGGCTTGGCCCCCACCCACAAAAATAGGTGCCTTGCGGTCACCGTGACGAGCACGACCAGTACCTTTTTGTCGATACCACTTTGCCGTTGTTCCTCTAACTTCGCCGCGAGTCTTAGCTTTGTGGGTTCCCAAACGCGCGTTCGCTTGTTGCCTCACCAAAG
>JAGRBY010000218.1 GCA_020433835.1 Anaerolineae bacterium
ACGTCGATTTACTTTCAAATGATCTCATTTATCGACTGAGCAACTATAATCCCACGAAGAATAAATTTTACAAACAATATCGGGAAGAACTAAATTTGGATACGGCTTATAAAACCGGCATTCAGACCGTTAACAATGCTGTTAATGATAATTCAGGCCAATCTTTATTCGGCCTCTACCAATCACAACGAACGCGCCGAGTAACTCGCACACCTTTTGCCAGCGCCTTGCATGCCTATCCGGAGCGCGAAATCGAAGTTGCAACGGTTCATTTTTGGTTGGGAAATGAGAAACTCGGTAACGTACTAAAAGATATCGTCAAATATACAGAAAATGTAATTCGCGAACAGAATGGGTATAAGTACAAGCTAAGAGGTATCGAATTACCCTCGGATTGGCAGCAAGCGATTGAATCGACCTTTGCAGTTGCGCCCCCAAAACGTGAAGTTGAGATCGATTTGTCCCAAATAGAGCAACTCAAAAAAGAATCTGAAGCTATCCGAGACCGCTTGATTATTGATGAGAGTCAAGCAAACGACTTAAAGCCCGTCCAACCCATCTTTGAAAAAGAAAAACCAGAAGTAGTCGTACAGAAGGTACCCGCAGAAGCTCACGCCAAACGAGAAATCACAATTGATTTTGCCGCAGCCGAGAAGCTAACGCGCGACTCAGATGAGATCCGCAAACGTCTCACCAGCGAGGATGAACTTCAAGAACAGGATTTCGATAAAGCCCCAGCTTTAACTATTGAACGTCCCGAAAAAACACAGGTCGGTGCCGGATATCTACTTCGACCGAACGGTACACCCGACCATCTGTTAACAGATTTACCGGAGATAGCCTCTATTCTGGGCAACTCCGAAACGGATGAGGCTAAAATAGCACGCATGCTGATGCAAAATAATTGGCGGGCCTCATTAGAAAATATCCAATCTATTATCAACAATCAATTTGCCAACGTCATTATCGATCAAATCAACGAAAAATCATTCGATGAAATCGGTGATGCCTTGATTTTTGAAGAAAACGAAACCTGGGTTGTGGTCGAAGATTATCGAGACGAAATCGAATATATTCTTGAGCACCCAGAGTATCAGGCAGTAGGGATGGCAGCAGCCCCGGATGCATCCGCAGAGACGTATCCCGATTTAGAAGAACAATGGCAAGCGTTTGTTATCCAGATGCAGCCGTATCATTGGGATGCTCTAGCGGCCCTGCTGAGTGGCGTAGATATTCAAACCAGACTGGATGCAATTGCCCACCCCCTCCATAAAACCGGGAACCTTTTAGTAGACGAGATTAATGAACATGCTCAAGAAAGTATCGGCGATATTATCGTTGACACGCTCGAAAATCCTCCTAGAATTCTTGAAGACGAACAAGACAACCTGGTAGATTTACTGAATTGGGCAGCAGATCGACAATTAATTGAGGTTTAATATGGCAACAAAAATTCCAAAACGCATTTCCACCGCTATTTTGCAATCCTTGGGGGCAGGAGTTGTCCCCCGCACCGGAGCAGAACACATTGCCGTAGGCCGTAAATCCGAAATAGAAGCCCTTCTATACGATTTAGATGATGTTGTTGCAGAAGGCGGGGCTACCTTTCGCCTGGTCGTAGGACGATATGGATCAGGCAAGAGTTTCCTGATCCAATTAATCCGCAACTATGCCCTACAACGCAATTTTGTAGTAGCCGATGGCGACCTAAGCCCGCAGCGTCGCTTAACCGGCTCGAAAGATCAAGGGCTTGCCCTCTATCGCGAACTATTGAACAATATGGCTACGCGCACCCGCCCTGATGGTAATGCCTTCGCAGCCATTTTAGAAAAATGGATAAGCAACATCCAAAGCAGTGTCATTCAGAGTGGTATAACACCCTCAGCCCCTAACTTCACCTCTGTAGTAGAACAACAAATTCATACCACCATCGATGAAATGGAAGGGATGGTTCACGGCTTTGATTTTGCGGCTGTCATTAACACCTATTGGCAAGGGCATCAAAATGGGAATGACGAATTAAAAGGCTACGCGCTCAGATGGTTACGAGGGGAATTTAGCACCAAAACAGAAGCTCGACAGGCTTTGGGTGTGCGAGTAATTATTGATGATGAATCTTGGTACGATTACATCAAACTGATGGCTCAGTTTGTGCGTCATATCGGCTATAAAGGACTAATTATATTCATTGACGAAGCAGTAAATCTATACAAAATCTCCCATACAATCTCCCGCAACAACAATTACGAGCGTTTACTCACCATCTATAACGATACCCTTCAAGGCAAAGCCGAACATTTAGGCGTGTTGGTGGGGGCTACGCCGCAAATGGTTGAAGACACCCGCCGGGGACTGTTTAGTTACGAAGCCTTAAAAACGCGACTCGAAGAAAGCCGTTTCGCCCGAGACGGCCTTCGAGATATGACTGGCCCGCTCATTCGCCTCGATGTTCTAAGCCATACGGAAATTTATCTGTTACTGCAACGTGTGCGCGAAGTCCATAGTCAACATTATAAGTACGAACCAACCATCAACGATGCTCAAATACAAACATTTATGACAGAAGTTCTCAATCGTATCGGCTCCGACACATTACTCACCCCCAGAGAGGTCATACGTGACTTTGTCGCTCTCCTAAATATCTTATACCAAAACCCCGATAAAACATTCGAGTTCGTTCTAGGCGATGTCGATTTAACCTCAATAAAACCTCACGCTGACCCGGAAATGTTAACCCCTGAAACTGAGATCCATGATGATGGCGAAGAGTCTCCCTATGCGAGCTTCAAGATCTAATGGCCGATAACCCTTTTTACCGATTAGCCCCCTTTATCCAAGAGTATATTTATCGCCAGAAATGGGCATCGCTTCGTGCCGTACAAGTGAAAGCAATGGCTGCAATCATGGATACCCCCAATCACGTGCTTATCCAAAGCAGCACAGCCAGTGGCAAAACCGAAGCCGCTCTTCTCCCAATTATCACCCAACTTTACGAAGACCCACCCTCAACAATTGGAGCAATGTATATCGGCCCGTTGAAAGCCCTTATCAACGATCAATTTGAGCGCATCACCGGCCTTTTGGAAGAAACGGATATTCCTATTCAAAGCTGGCATGGCGATGTGTCACAGACCAAAAAAACACGTTTTCTGCGCAGGGCACAGGGAATTCTACAAATCACCCCGGAGTCCCTTGAGGCCATGCTCATAAATCGCCATCACGAACTCGGTCGGCTATTTTCTGATTTACGCTTCGTAATTATCGACGAAATTCATGCATTTATCGACTCTGACCGTGGCCGACAAGTTATTTGTCAACTGGAGCGATTAGCTCAAATTCAATCCACACCCGCCCGGCGGATAGGATTATCAGCCACAATAGGTGAACCACAGTTAGCCATAGAGTGGCTAGCGGGCAATACGGGTACACCCGTTAACCTCATTGAAGGAACCAACGATTCAAATATCCAGCTTGGCATGGAATATTTCCTGTTGCCCGATGCGGATGATGATGATGATGATGATGATGATGCCGCTACAAACGGTGACAATAAAGCGGATGATAGTTTTGAGGAAAATGTTGAGTCTGATCTTGATACGGCCAGTTTACTTGAAGAAACAACGGTGTTTTACGAGCATCTTCATAAGATGACCCAAAGTGCCTCCAAAACCTTAATATTTGCCAACCGGCGAAGTGACACAGAAGAAATAACCTCTAACTTGCGACAACTGTCCGAAAGGAAACGTTTGCCGAGTTTCTACTATGTCCACCACGGCAGCATATCTGCCGCTCTACGGGAATCGGCGGAAACAGCCATGCGCGACCCCACTCAAAAGGCGTGTGTTGCGGCAACCATAACGCTTGAATTGGGAATCGATATTGGACAACTGGATCAGGTCTTGCAGGTAAATTCAACCCATTCCGTATCCAGTTTTGTCCAGCGTCTGGGTCGATCCGGTCGCCGTGGCGATCCATCCCGTCTATTTTTCTACTGCATGGAAACCAATGAAAAGCCCAAACACATAGGCGATCAACTCCCTTGGGGATTGTTACAAGCAATTGCCATTGTCCAGTTGTATTTGGAAGAAAAATGGATAGAACCCCCAACCATACCAGATTTGCCACTGAGCCTCCTGTACCACCAAACAATGAGTACCATAACCTCTCACACAGAACTATTGCCGCCCCAACTGGCCGAGCGAGTTTTAAGCCTGTCCCCTTTTCAAAAGGTAACGCAAGACCATTACCGCACCTTACTTCGTCACCTTTTACAGATAAACCATTTGGAACAAACCGACATAGGGGGTTTGATTATTGGCCTTGAGGCTGAAAAAATTGTCAACAATTACCACTTTTATGCGACATTTGAAGATGAAATTGCTTATCGTGTGCGCAACCAGTCCCGTGAAATCGGCACAATCCAAGCCGTTCCTCAGATTGGCAGCACAATTGGCTTAGCCGGCTACGCCTGGCAAGTTCAAGATGTAAACTATGAGCAAAAAACAGTATTTGTTACAGCGGCCAAAGGTAAAGTGAAAACTTTGTGGACTGGTGGTGGCGTCCAGATTCATACACGAATAGTCCAAAAGATTCGCGATATTTTGCTCACCAATGTTGAATACACTTATCTTCATACCAGGGCTAAAAAACGGCTGGAAATTGCTCGCCATAATATTCATAAATGGGGTTTATCAGAGTCATCTATCCTTCCGCTTGCTCCACATCGCTATATAGTATTTCCATGGTGTGGTACACGTCAATTTGAAACCCAGCTACTGTTCTTATCAAAAACAAACCTAACGGTTAAGAACCATCTCTCCCCCTTTTACTACGAAATTGACTGTAACGAGAAAGATTCTACACTGCTAACCACTAATCTTAGACAATTGATTGAGACCCCACCTACGAATTTCGATTTAGTGAAAGCCATAGACGGCAATGATCTCCTTCATAATAAATATGATAAATACATCCCTGAAGAGTTACTGCGCGAGGCACACGCCCGCAATTTTATTGATATAGATGGCTCAATTTCCAGTTTAGAGCAAATAATTTCTTAATTGAACTTGCCGGTGCGTTTACACCCGGCTCACTTTTCAGTATAATCGGAGTAACCACCTTTCAATACGCTTCATCAAAAACGGAAGCCTTAAGGAGTACTACTATCCCAACTTTAGTAGCCCAAATGACCAAAGAAGAATTAATTCAAATCATTGAGTCCGTCATTGAACGAAAATTGTTAGAAATATTTGATGATCTTGATGACGCTGAACTCAAACAAGAAGTTCGAGACCGTTTACTATACTGCCCACGGGCATAATCTTGATTTTTTTGGACGCAGATTTTCGCAGATACACGCAGATAAATATAAAAAATCAGCGTGTATCAGCGTTAATCTGCGTCCCATTCAAAAAACCAAAAGTTAAATTTGTGACCGTGTTGAGTATACGTCAAAATGAAAAGGTCGCCCAAGGAGAGCGTGGGCACGCTTTCGATGACATCGTTCAACAACTGGATTTAGGTTAGCAGCAATGTATAAGTCCTCGAAGATGAATCCATTCTTGTAATCCATCAAATTGGTCATCGTCGAGAAATTTACCGTTAAAAAACCTCACAGCTATTCTCCAACTCACAGAGCATCTTTCCCATCACCAACCATCTAAAACAACAAACTATCCATCCCCAAATAGTCATGAAGCCAATCTAATCGACACTGCGGCTAAAAAATCCATACATGCCTTGAAAAACAAAAATCTGACAAAAAACAAGCCGATTAGGTTTCCGACCAAACGTGCAAAGACAAAATTCTTGATAATTTGCCCTTCCGCACCGTGAAGATGCCCCTCACCAAACAATTATAAACAAAATTGTCAGCCATATGTCCTCAAAAACGTGAACATGTCGTCAAAAATAAAAACATGTTATCAAAAATTGGAAACATGTCATCAAAAATTGGGTTTTATGATTCTTTTGTTTGAACATGTCATGAAAAGTTTGATCCTTTAAAAAAATAAATTTTTCTTTAAAGAAATATTGGGAACATGTCATGCAAAATTGAGTTTTGTTGTTCTTTTGTTTGAACATGTCATGAAAAGTTTGATCCTTTAAAAAAGAATTGGAAACATGTCATGCAAAATTGGGTTTTATGATTCTTTTGTTTGAACATGTCATGAAAAGTTTGATCCTTTAAAAAAGAATTGGAACATGTGAAAAATTTTCGTGAACATGCCATTCCGAACAGAAATTTGCCGTTCCGCCCGCGTATCACGCCATCAAAATAGCGGCTAAACGGCCATACAAAAGAATTTGCCACTCAGATTTTGAACCACACGGTAAAATAAAGGTACAGACAATGGCCAAAAGATGAGAAGTAAGCAATAGTTTTTTCCCCTACTCCCTACTCCTTACCCCCTACTCCTTCTCCGTACTCCTTTCCCATCAGTCCTATTGATTACTCTTGCAATCAATGGTACAATGCCGCCATCACATTTCAACGGCCAAATATCCTATGACAGCAAAAACCAGTGGGCTGTATTATCCCAACAAAATGGCTCGCATTTACATTTTGTCGATTCAGGAGACAATCGGTGCTGACGCGATGGATGCCGTGCTGGCTCAGGCCGGTGTGCCGCCAGAGTTCAACCCCCCACCCAGCAACTTTGCTCAAGAGTTCGATTTCGCCTACTTTGCCGGTATCGGCACAGCCTTAGAGAAAATGTACGGCCCGCGCGGTGAACGTGGCCTCACCGTGCATGCCGGTCGGGCCTCGTTTGCCAAGGGTCTGGCCGAGTACGGCCCCATTACCGGCACGCGCGAATTGGCCTTCAAAATGATCAATCTGGAAGCCAAGCTGCGTATCCTCTTCAAAGCCATGGCCGAGTCCTACTCCCGTTTCAGCGATCAAAAAACCACCACCGCAGAAGCCGACGATCACTTTAAGTTTCTCATTCACGCCTGCCCCCGCTGCTGGCACCGCACCAGCGACAAACCCATCTGCTACAGTGCCATCGGCATTCTAGAAGAAGCGTGCAGTTGGGTCAGCAGCGGCCAGAAATTTCTGGTTGAAGAGGTTGAATGCATCGCCACCGGAGCTGAGGCGTGTGTGTTTCATATTCAAAAAGAACCGTGGGTAGGGGGTAAGGGGTAGGGGGTAGGGATTAGGGGAAAACCCCCTTACTACTTACTACCTACCCCTTACCCCCCTCGTGGTCTGTAGCTAAAAAGGGGACGATTCTTGCTAACTCCCGGTCAAAAGCTGTTCGAATTTGAAATTGTGCGTCAGTTAGGGCAGGGTGGCTTTGCGGCGGTATTTGAAGCGGTCGATCTCCTGCTCGACCGCAAAGTGGCGATTAAGCAGCTTCACCTCAAGCGCGTTCACGATAAAAAATCCATCCAACGCTTTATTCAAGAGGCCCGCATCAACGCCGCGCTAGAGCACCCCAACGTGGTATCTCTCTACGGATTGCGCGTTGAAAAAGAACGCTTTTATATGATTATGGAATACCTGCCCGGCGGTACGCTCCAAAGTCTGCTTAATAAACAGGGCAAACTCCCCATCGAGCAAGCGGTCAATCTCACCATAGGCATTTGCGAGGGGTTGGCCAAGTTTCACGAAAAGGGGGTTATCCATCGCGATATCAAGCCGGAGAATATCTTGCTCACGGCCGATGGCCGGCCCAAGATCATCGACTTTGGCATCGCCCACGTGCCGGAAGCAATTGGCGGCCTGGGCATCACCGAGGTCGGCTTCCAGCCCAGCACACTGATTTGCAGTTCGCCGGAGCAGGTGCGGGGCGAAAAACTCGATCCGCGCAGCGATGTCTACCAAATCGGCGAGGTGCTCTATTATATGCTGGCCGGTGAGCACTACATTAATCTGGCCAAGCTGGAAGGCGAGGCACTGACCAGTGCCGGTACTAACAAAATCCGGTCGCAGGCCAAGCTGTATCACCTGCTCGAGCGGGCCATCTGCGAGGAGATGCCGGACGGCTTGAAGACCCTGTGGCGCGAGGTCGGGGCGCTGGCCGGCGCGGTCGAGGATGCGCTGTCGAAGAATAAGCAAAATCGCTATAAAGATGCGGCTGAGTTCGCGGCGGCGCTCAAAACATTAAGCATCAACACCACGCCCGTTTCTGATGAGGCCGATCACCACTATCTCAAGGATGCCAAAACCTACAACAAGCGCGGCCTGGCCCACGTCAGCACCCGCAACTACGAGCAGGCCATTATCGACTACAACCAGGCCATCGAGCTGGATCCCCAATATGCTGAAGCCTATAACAACCGCAGCACGGCCCATTTGCTAATGGGCAACTATGCCCAGGCCGTCACCGACTGCACCCGCGCCCTGAAATATGCCACCGATTTCGTGGCGGCCTACGTTAACCGAGGCATCGCCTACACCGGGCTGCGCGATTATGCCCGGGCCAGGGCCGATTATTCCAAAGCGTTGGAACTCGACCCCGATAACGTCTACGCCTATTTTAATCGCGGCAATACCTACATTTGGATGGGCAGTAATGAGGAGGCGATTGGCGACTATAACCAGGCCATCGCCCTCGACCCGGAGTTTGTGGCGGCTTACGTCAATCGCGGTGTGGCCTACAGCGAGTCGAAAAACTATAAGCTGGCCCTGGTCGATTTCAATAAAGCGATTGCGCTCAACAAAGATTATGTGTATGCTTACTATAACCGCGCCAATCTCCAGCGCGAGTTCCGCCAGTACGAGGCCGCCATTGCCGACTACGGCAAGGTCATCGAACTCAACCCCGAACACCCCCACGCTTATGAAAATCGCGGCGATTCCTATGCCGCCATCGGCGACGAAGATCACGCCACCGATGATTACACCCGCATCATGAGCCAGATTTCAACCATTCACCCCAAACGCCTCAGCGTGGCCCACAGCATGATTATGCCGGCCATGCCGCTCAATTTTTTGAAGCGGAAATAAAGATTCGTAACTGGAGATCAGATACTGGAGACTGTGTGTTTGTAATCCCACCCAATCTCCAATCTCTAGTCTCCAATCTCCTCTTACCCCTGCTCCACCAACCGAAACGCCTGGCTGATACTGTCGGTGTTCCAGCCGTTTTTGCCCAGGTTTTGGGTGATGGTATCGTTGCTTAAACCCTTTTGTTGGGCTTTGCGAATGTAGTTAATCAAGGCAACCTGGTCTTTGGTCAGGTTCGATGTGTCTATTGCGTTTTGGTCGAGGCTGTCGGGGGTGGTTTGTAAGGCGTTAGTAGCGGTGTTGGGTTTCTTGCCAAACATCGCCGCCACATCGACACCGGCGGCTTTGAGGATCATATTGGCTAGCATAACCACCAGATACCCTAAGCCATACCAAATAGGTACCCAAATAATCAAGCTGATACCGGCGGTGCAGATAATTGAAAGGGCCATCAAGGTAAACACGTCGTTTGGGTTGCCTAGAAGAATGGCGAGTATGACATAAGAGAGGACTATGCCGATGGGAATAGCCAGAGGGGATAAAATCAACGCTTTCTTTAATGTTCGATAAACAGGGTTGCTCATCATGAACTCCCGGATGGGTTAGGTTTTGTTTTCAATACGTTGAAATGCCTGTGCGATGCTTGGGGCGTTCCAATCGCTTTTTTTGAGATTGCTTTGATAACGTTTTCACAGCGGGTTTTCCAGATTAATTTCCCAAAAGCGAATAAAGGTGATAACCAACGCCAGGTAAAGCGGCACCGCAAAGGCAACCTCAACCGGCACATTGGCAAAAATCGTTTCAAAGCCGGTAAAGTTAGCCGTGGCGCTTGGCCCATACAGGCGGTAACCGTGGTGGATAAACCAGGCTTCAATCGGCAGGACAAGCACCCCAATAACCCCCAGGTAAACCAAAAAACGGGCCACAAGCCCAAAGTTAATGAGCAGCCTGTCAACAGCATACAGCGTCAGCCAGATGATCAAAACCCACAGGCCGGTCATCAAAAAACTAACATCATGGTAAATGTAAGACCAGGCCGGTAAATTAGCGTTAACTACCATCGGCTCGATCATCAGCTCGAACAGAAAAACCCCCAGTATCGAAATGACCAGGCTGCCTAACCAGTGCCGTTTCTTAACCGGCGCAATCAACGCATCGTCCAGCGACAGGCTCCAATATTTGTAAAAGCTAATGACCAGCGCCATAAAGACAGGGACGTAATACAACACTTCAATATTAACGCCCAATATCGTCGGCCCCCAAAAAACGGCCTGCACCTCGGGCGAGTAGGTGCGAATGCCCAGGTTGACCACCAGCCCTTCAAAAAATATCACCAGAATGGTCAACACAACCAGATACGCCCCAAAACGCTGCCAGAGCCGCATCTGGGCCAAAAAGTAATCGACCAGCACCACGGTTCCCAGTACCAGCGTGCTCCAGCCGAGCATTAAAATCCAACTGACATCCTGGTAAATGTACGCCCATTGACCCATATTGTGGTTATTCCACATCGGCGCGGTGAAAAACTCGAAGATGAGCACCCCGGCCGCGATGATGGCGT
>JAGRBY010000219.1 GCA_020433835.1 Anaerolineae bacterium
CGGCGGATTTCTCAGCCAGCTCGCGAACCTCATCGGCGACGACAGCAAAGCCTTTGCCGTGTTCACCGGCGCGGGCAGCTTCGATGGCGGCGTTGAGAGCAAGGAGGTTTGTTTGAGAGGCAATGTCATCGATGGTTTCAAGAATGGCCCCAATCTGTTGGGATCGTTGACCCATTTCCTGAACTTTTTGAGCTGACAGGCCAACCTTGGCTTTGATACTTTCCATTCCCTTGATATTAGCATCGACAGTAACTGCGCCGTTGCGAGCCACCTGGGCAGCGTCGGCCGCGCCTTGAGCGCTGGCTTGGGCATTGGTAGCCACTTTTTGGATAACGGCAGCGATTTGCTTAGTGATTTTGGAGGATTTAGCCACGGCAATGGCTTGTTCTTGAGCTCCGCGAGCTACCCCGTCAAGGGCACGAGTCATTTGATCAACGGAGGCCGTTGTTTGGGTGACGGCTTTGGTTTGCTGAGCGGTCCCAGAAGCAACCTGCTGTGTAGTAGTGGCGATCTGGGATGTAGCCAGACCAGCCTGGGCTGCCACTGCCGCCAGTTGACCGGAGGCCGCATCCACATCTGTGGCTCGATCAGTAATGTCACCAATCAAACGTCTTAGATTGGTGACCATCTGGGCAAATGCGTGGCCCAATAAATCGTTGTTTGATTGGGGCACAACCTCGACCGAGAGATCGCCATCGGCTAAACGATGAGCAAAGCCGGCCATCTCACGTTGGTAATCGACCACCTGTTGAAAGGCATTAGCCATCAAGCCGATTTCATCCCGTCGTTTGATATGAATGGTTTGGGTTGTATCTCCGGCGGCTAACTTGCGGGCTACCTCGGTTACTGCTAACACCGGCTTCGCCAAGTTGCGAGCTACCAGGAATGCTAAACCTGCTACGCTAACTGCGGCAACCAGACCCATTAATAACATTGTCTGCTGCATTTTTGATGCACCGGCAAAGGCTTCTTCAACATCTTGTTCAGCCAGGAGGCCCATCTTCATATTTTCAAGAGAATGGAATGCTCCTAAGACTTTGGTACCACGATAATTCACATACTCGGCCACACCTTCCTTGCCGGCCAGTGCTTCTTGAGCGCCCAAAGAATCCACCTTTAATTCGAACTCAGAGCGTTCTTCAATTAGCCCTTGCTTCTTTAATTCTTCGGTAAAACGAGAAGGTGTTACAAAAAATCCCTCTTGGTTAATTAAGTAGATCTCACCGGTCTGCCCCATGGAAACTTCATTTAGCGACTGATCAATTTCAGTGGTTGGAATTATAGCCCCAACCACACCAATAATTTGGTCGTTTACGATAATGGGCGCCGCTGCTACTATAATAATTTGCCGGTCCTCCCCTTTTGAAACGAGAGGCTCTGAGATATTGGGCTGCCCTTGGATCGCTTGTTGAAAGTACTCTCGATCCGCTACGCTAATTCCTTGTTCTGTGTCTGCTCTAATGGCTACCCCGTCGGGACCGACTACAAACAAACTGGACAGATCATCCATATGCTGAAGCGTTTCTTCAAACATCGGCTCGAATCTGGTAGGGTCAAGCGAGCGCACTTCTTCAGTTGTGCCAAGCATCTGCACCTCACTGAGTCGACTAGAAATCCACTCCTCTAAGTTTTGAGCTTGAGTATGAGACAATGTTTCAAGGTCATCGGCAATGCGGTTTTGTAGAATTTCTTGACCTTGGCGGTCTACTAAAAAGACGGTAATGATAAGCGGCAACAAGGCAATGCCCAGAAAATAAAGAAGGATCTTACCTTGTAAAGAATGAATGTAACTCACCTTGCTTGTTGAATTTAATTGAGAGGATGTAGCCATTTTGTCTCCTGTAGATATTTAACAGATAGCGGTTGAAGGGATATCTGTATTTAATTTCAGTAAATTTCCTACAATTGGCACTGGGGCCATACCAAGTGAAAATTCGTATCATTTGTGGCTAATTTCATCTGCTATTTATCGGTTCCATCTTACGGGCCAATGTTGGGTAACGAGCATAAGTTAGTGACGCCTTTTACGAACTGAAGGGGTTGTGGCACAGTGGTGATCGTTTGTAACTTAATGCTACTATAATTATCGTCTAATAAGAGGATGGCAACATAAATGTTAGGTAAATAGAGTACGATCTGAGCAAACTTTCCCCCTCGGTAACTATTTCAATTTGCTCTTCATCAGGTTTTTTATCAAGCTGGTGAGAGGTTCACAATGCATTCAAAAAACTCGTAATGGTGCGGAAAAGATACAGAATTTTACAAATTCCCTAAAAGCCTGTTTTTCGGTGGCAAGTACTTTCGGGCAACGGGCAACTATCTTTAGCCTGGCTCTCTCTGATTATGACAACACAACAGATGGTAGTGGTCGCTCGGCGGCGGCTGTATATTGTGGTTAGCCTCACAAAAGAAAGCGCCCTTTTTGCCCTTAAGTACTGTTCGTATAGTAACATCCAGTGACTTTCGGGCATGAGAAAAAAGTACTAAAGCACCTTGATATTCGGTACTTTTGGCCCTAGACGGGCTGTAGCAGTTTATGTTATTTTTAAGGGGTAGTTACTTACTGTTATGTCTACTGGACCTTGTTTTTTCTCAACTACTTATCAATTGGAGGTTTATTATGTCCACCCAAGTAAAGTATAAAGTTGTTCCCAGCACGTTTAGTAACGATGATGCCAAGCAATATCATGCTTCTGTTGAGGCCTATAAAAGTTTGGATTTGGAAGACATCATTGACGAGATGGAATTTCGCCATTCGTCCTTGACTACGTCTGATATGGTGGCTATGTTTGAAGATTTTGGCCGAACCGTTATTAAGCGGATTAAAGAAGGAGATCGGGTTAACACTGATTTGTTCCAAATATCACTGTCCATCAAAGGGCGATTTAACAGTTTGGATGACTCGTTTGATAAGAAGCGTCACAAAGTACGGATATGTATCAACCCCAGCCGCGCCTTTACCAAAGCCGTAACCCAAGATGTTCAGGTAGAAAAGAAGGTAGCGGAACAGCCGATGCCTAAACTGATGTGGTTTTTTAATCTGGAAGGCACCGCCCCAAACACGGAATTGACGCCCACCCACATGGCCCGTATTAAAGGCGAGAACCTGACCTTTGACCAAAACGATCCCCAACAAGGCGTCTTCCTGGTGCCGGTCAACAGTCAGGACCCGGACAATGACGCCATTCGGATGACCCATTTCACCCGAACGACCAGCGGCCAAATTGTATTCCGCGTCCCGGAAGGCTTAACTCCCGGCTTTTACCAACTGGAAGTGCGGGCCGTCTTTGGCGCTAACAATTTGCGAACCGGCATCTATAAAGAGAAGCTTGAAGTGAAATGAAGCGATCCTGGTGGCAGCGTAATCGGCTCCCTTGACCCGGAGCCTGATGCCCTCTCGCCCGACCTCGATTTACCGGACCTTAACCAAGGTGGTTTGTTCTCCCTATAAATCGATTCCCCAATTTACTCACATTGAAAAACGCTGTAAAAGCCCCGAACTCGCTGTGGTTTGGGGCTTTTGATATGCCCCTAATCCGCCTTAACCCACTCCAAAACAGAACCTGTAGAAAGTAACCTGGTTGCCTGGGGGAAAGTAACTTTGTTGCCTGGGGGAAAGCAACTTTGCTCTGCCTAGGGGAAAGTAACTTTGCTGCCCGAGGAAAGTAACTTTGTTGCCCGAGGAAAGTAACTTTGCTGCCCCAGCAACATAATAATGTTAGGCCTACAACAAAACGTTGTTGAGGCTACAACATTTTTTCCCTCGACCTATAACCACGCTGTTGCAAGGCCGGAATGCTCTGCCGCCACGGTGACCGGGACTTAAACGTTAAGGAATGAAAAATAATTAAGTTCGGCTGGCATTGCTGCTGATTGACATCTGGAAAGTTAAAGCCCCCGTACCTCTTTGGCAATAGGCCCACAGGTCCATAGATTGCCAATTGTTGGTCAGTTTAACCTTTGATATAATCCAGGCTGGCCATAAATAGCATTCCAGTTAGCCCTTCGGGTCATCGCCGGCCAGCGTTGGGTGGGGGGCTGAATGATGCAGGGTAACAAGGAGCGACAAAGCCGGCTTTGTCAACGCATAACCCCATGAAGATTTTAGAAACCAACCGATTGATCCTCAGACGTTTTGTACCGGATGATCTCGACGCTCTCTTTACCCTGTACAGCGACCCCGAGGCGCGGCGCTACTTTCCTGAAGGCACGTTAACCTACGAAGAAACCCAAGAAGAGCTGGAGTGGTTTCTCAACGGCCACCCCCGTCACCCCGAGTTGGGGCTGTGGGCAACTATCCATAAAGAAACCCGTCAGTTTATTGGCCGATGTGGGCTGCTGCCCTGGACTATTGACGGGCAATTTGAAGTGGAAGTGGCTTACATGCTGGCCAAAGAATATTGGGGTCAGGGCTTAGGCACCGAGGCGGCCCAGGGGGTGCTGGAGTATGGCTTTGAAACGCTACAACGAGACCGCCTCATCTGCCTCATCGACCAGGATAATGCGGCCTCGATCAACGTGGCCCAAAAAATTGGGATGACCTTTGAAAAAGAGGGCCGCGACGACCAGGGGCCGTTTATGTTGTATTCACGTCATAAGTAAGACCTCTAAAAATTATGAGGGCTAAATTATGAATGATGAAGATATTACCTTTGCGCGTTTGAAAGGAGGAGCCAACACCCTGTCGCTATAGAGGAGACAAAAGATGATAAGAGTGACCTAATAAAACACTATTTTGATGTTGCGCTACCGTACGATCCGCAAGTGATGCTAATGACTTTTTTAAGTTTTGCGCATGTATCACTACAATAGGGGTATCGATAAGCTCTATCTGTCCATCCACGATAGAATCCTGATGAAAGAAAGCAACAATGACTATTCCAATTCCTAATAACGAATCAGATCGGATCAAGGCTTTAGAGCGATATCAGATCTTTGATACCGCATCTGAGCAAGAATTTGATGATATTACCTTACTGGCCGCCTCTATTTGCGATACTCCCATCGCTCTAATATCCCTGCTGGATGAAACCCGACAGTGGTTTAAGTCGAAGGTGGGTTTCAGCCTTAATGAAACCTCGCGGGAGATAGCGTTTTGCAGTTATGCCATTGTGCAGCTAGAGATGTTCATTGTCCCGGATACGCTCAATGATGAAAAATTTGCTAACAACCCTCTTGTTACGGGTGATCCGCATATTCGGTTTTATGCCGGTTCGCAATTGGTAACACCTGACGGATATAGGCTGGGTACGTTGTGTGTTATTGACCGCAAGCCGCGTGAGTTAAGTGCTGAACAACAGGCTGCCTTACAGGCATTAGCCCGACAAGTGATAACCCAGCTTGAGTTGCGTCGTGTTTCTAACCAGTTAGCCCAGGTTAACAGAAATCAGGCCAAGCTCATTACGCAATTGGAAGGTGCCCTCGGTCGCATCAAGACGCTGGAAGGAATAATCCCTATTTGTGCTCAGTGTAAAAACGTTCGTAATGATGATGGCTATTGGCAGAAAGTTGAAGTGTACATTAGCGAACATTCCAATGCCGATTTCAGCCACGGGATTTGTCCTGAATGCATCCAGAGATTATATCCAGAGTATTATTCGCCGTCATCCCCCTAAGAAGCTGTTTGAAAAGTCTTCTAGGGTCCACAGATAGACACAGATTATCACTGATATTATCAAAATTCAGATAAAAATCTGTGATTATCAGTGTAAATCTGTGGACAACTCTGTAAACTTCCACTTTTAAAACAGTTTCTTCGCTCCTCGCTTAAGTTTGCCCTAGGTACAAATCGTATTTTCAGGGAAGCCAAGCTATTTGCCTTATTCAGCCACGTCGATGTATAAAGAGCCATAACCAGCGGCAGGTATAATACAAGATTGTAAAATCTAGCTTCTCTACCAGAGACCCATGCTATGAACATCATCCTCACAACGCTTATTCAGTGCGGTCATCATTTTCTCTTTGTACTCTCCTTATTTGCTTTCTTTTACCCTTTCACACTAATAGCGTATGCTGTATAGGGAACCAAACCCTGCTTCCTTAACCTGCTGCTGACCACAACCGTTACTAACTTCCCATTCTCAAATAGGTCGCGGTGTGGGTATGTATAAGTCGCGTGTTGTACTCAATAAGGAGAGAATTGTGTCGAATGGGTTTGCTGCCAAAGGATGCACTCGGGCTATATTGGTCCTGAATATGAAGCGCTTTATTCGAGATAGAGAGGCTAAAAAGCGGTTTGAAACGTTGCGTGGTTCAGAACTGCTCACCAAAACCTTGCAAGTAGACTGGCCGCGGGCGCTGCAAGGCCAACCCCGCTTTATCCCCCTGTCTGAAAATGGAATGACTGAAGAAGATGTCGGCTATGCCACCGGCCTTTTTCGATCACTGATGTTAAAACGACTAACGGCTCCGACATTTGCCTTGGATAAAAGCAAGGTTCGGTTCCCGGATGACTTAGAAAGTAACTTTCAATTTAAAACCCTGTTCAAACGGGCCTGGGATCGCTGGGACATTTGCCTGCGGGCCACAATGACCGGGTTTTTTGTTATTCGCTTAACCTATGCCTACCAACAATCGCCCCGTACCCTCATCGACCTGGCCAAAGATGCTATTAAGCTACAGGAACCTCTGGACATTCCCAGTGCTGTGAAATGGCTGGAATACAATCGCCGTCGCTTTCACGATAACCCGGAAATGCTGGCTAAAAAAGAGCGTTCGGTTAAGGCGCTCTTGGCCTGGCTGGGGGCCGATGTCAATAACCCTCAGGCCGGTGAAATGCTGTATTACCCGGTTCAATGGAAACTGGCCGTCGAAGCGGTCAATCTATTTGTGGAAGCCGGTCGCTTTACTATTCCCCATGAAGATGGAACAATACGGCTAGAGCCAACGCCGCCCAGCATGTCGCTGCCCATTCACGACTCATACATTATCTACCACTTTGATGAGTGTTTTGCCGAACCGGGCATGATCAATCGTTCGCAGTCCGGCAAGAGCCAGGCCGGAGCCAAGATTTCGGTTTCACTGAACGATATCCGCAAATCGAAACAATCGCGCAACGCCCTCGTTAACCTGCTTGAAGGTACTGTCTTGCGCGATCCGGACAAACCGGATAGTGAGCTGGATGCCAATGGTTACTTTCCTTCGCCGCGCTGGAGCCGGGCCGATGGGCTGCTTGATGATCCGGATGCCAACTTGGCCTCCTGGAACGACGAGCTTTGTTTGTTTACCAGCCGCACCGCGCTTATCATGCCTTCAAAGAAATGGCGTGTTCACGAAATGGCCATTTCTACCGTACCCAGCGCTACCCTAAAAGTGCAGTATGCCCGCTATTGGCATGCCATAGAGCGTATGGTTGAGTTTGTCTTAGAAGTGGATGTTCTGGCCCAACTGCTTGAAAGCAACTCCTATCGGCTGCTGTCTCAAATTGCCGATACCATCGAGCGGATCAGGGCCGATATGTTTAAAGGCGATATTGTTATCGAAGGCAAGCTCAAGGAACAAATGGCCCAGGCCGCCCATTTGCGGCGGGTAGCGGCTCTGGCTCAAAGTATCAGCCACGCTCAATTTTGGGGACGGGCCGAATACGCCGTCTTAAAAGCGGATCGGCTGTTCGAACTGCTCGACGTGCCGCGCATTATTCAACACATCGAGCGCAATATCGAAAGCATCAACAGCGTAGCCGACCACGTGGATGAGCTTTATCTGGCCGATCTGTCAGAAAAGAGTAATGATAAAGCCACCATTCTCTCTTTGGGTTTAGCCGCCGTCTCATTTATATTGGTTCTTCTGGTAATCCCCTCTTTCTGGGCCGATCTTGATGAGGTGAGCAAAACAACATTATATAGGTGGCTCTATTACGTTTATTACTATGTTGGCTCTTTTTTGGGCTTCGGTCTGTCGACCCTGGCCATCATTCTGCTGGTCAGGGCCTTTCATCAACACGGTATAGGCCGAATTATGGGCTATTTTTCTGGAAGAAAGCATGATAGGTAATGCTGTCCCAAAATCTGCCCTGCGCACCTCAAAAGGGCAGATGATTGCGTTGCCAAGTTTATGTACGTCTCTCGGCTTGTTGGCGGGGGAGTGCTGCATCTGTAGGGGGTGACAATGACCAGTCACAAAGATAATAAGAAACAACTTGATAGTGAATTAAATCTCGTGCGCCGGCAAGTTAAACAGCTTGAGCAAGAGCTAAAAGCCCAAAAGCAGATCGCTTTTGCTGCGGGTATCTTTCAGCGGGATATCACCGTCCGAACACTGCTTGAGTCGCTGACAGAAGGCCTAATAATCTGTGATGAGAGTGGTATGATTGTGTTGATTAATACACGCGCCGAAGAAATATTTGGTTACAAGTCAGATGAAGTTGCCGGACACTCACTCAATATTTTCTTGCCTGAACGCTTCTATGCAACCCATACAAACCATATAGGTAGATTTTTTGAAGCTCCCCGTGTTCGACCTATGGGGCAGGGTATGGATTTAACCGGTAAAAGAAAAGATGGTGCGGAAATTCCCATCGAGGTAAGCTTGAGTTATTTGCATACGGAAATCGGGATTTTAGGGTTAGCCTTTGTAACCAACATCTCTGAGCGTAAGCAGTTAGAGGGAGCCTTGAAACGAAGAAACGACGAACTTGATACATTTGCCCGAACCGTGGCGCACGACCTTAAAGCATCGTTAGCTGCGCTTATCGGCTACAGCGAGGTTTTGGCCGATACACACAAAGCCTTATCAGAGATGGAGCGAGAAGAATACATAAAGTCTTTGGCCCGCAACGGGCGGCGGATGAGTAACATTATTGACGAAATGTTGGTTTTTGCCAGCATACGCAAAGAAGACATTATTCAACAGCCTTTGCAAATGGACACTATTCTTACCAACACAATGCAACGCCTCAATTATATGATCAAAGAGCATAAAGCTACCGTGATCTTACCCGATACCTTCCACAATGCAATAGGTTACGCACTCTGGGTTGAGGAAGTTTGGTATAACTATATTACCAATGCCATCAAATATGGCGGTGATCCCCCCATTATAGAAGTTGGTAGTGAACTGCATAAAGAAGAGGTTAAATTTTGGGTTAGAGATAATGGAAAAGGTTTGACCCCAGATGAACAACGGAAGTTATTTGAACCATTCACGCAATTACACCCCCAAAAATTCGATGGCCACGGACTGGGCTTATCGATTGTAAAGAAAATTGTTGAGAAATTAAACGGGCGCGTAGAGATTGAGAGTAAAGTCGGCCAGGGCAGCGTTTTTAGTTTCTATCTGAAGAGAAGCCAATAAGGCATAAACCGCCTTTATTCTTATGCCTTACCCATTTCAAATAAGGAGCGATGTATGTATCAAACCGATATGTATGAGGGCATGGTGGCCGAGACTATCACCATGCCCGGTGATAGCAACACCCTAATCAACGCCTATTTGGCCCGTCCTCTGGGTGCCGGCCCCTTTCCGGGTGTTGTGTTAATCCACCATATGCCGGGCTGGGATGAATGGTATCGGGAAGCCACCCGTAAGTTTGCCCATCACGGTTATATCGCTATCTCGCCCAATCTTTATTTCCGGGCCGGTCACGGCACGCCGGAAGATGTCGCTGCCAAAGTACGGGGCGATGGCGGTATTCCCGATGATCAAGCCGTGGGCGATATCGAAGGCGCGATGCTCTATCTGCGCTCGCTACCTTATTGCAACGGCAAGGTCGGCGTCTTTGGTACATGCTCGGGCGGTCGCCATGCCTTCCTGGCTGCCTGTCGCGTTCAAGGCTTCGATGCCGTGGTCGAATGTTGGGGCGGACGGGTCGTCATGGCCGAAGCTGATCTCAACGATAACTATCCGGTCGCACCCATCGATTACACCCCCAATCTCACCTGCCCCATCCTGGGCCTCTTTGGCGAAGAAGACCACAGCCCCACGCCCGAACAGGTAGACCTGCACGAAGAAGCTTTAAAGAAGCATGGCAAAGTGTATGAATTTCACCGCTACGCCGGAGCAGGCCACGGCTTCTTCTACTCTCACCGGCCCATTTACCGCCAGCAGCAGGCAGTCGATGGCTGGCAGAAGATATTCGCCTTCTTAGGCAAGTATCTGACCACGAACTAATTGGAGCGACAAAGCTTGCCTTGTCATTTGTGATAAGGTCAAAGGTTACTTTGACGCTCCGGGGCTGTATTTTCAAAAGAGTCCGACAGTCCTTACAAGACGACAGCGACAATGAAAATCTTTTGCTATCAACTAACCGCTAACCGCTAACTGCTATTTTCAAGAAAGGAAGCGCAACATGTGCACCATGATTGTCAAAAAAGTATCCATCGCCGGCAGCGGCAAAGGCCGCGAGGGCTGGTTTACCGTTAATCAAGCCAACGTTTCCTATGATCACCCCTTCCACGTCGAGACAGAACACGCCCTCAACATCGACTTCGTCAACGAAGCCCTCGGTCCGGGGGCCAGAGTAGCCGTGGAACTCAGCGAACAAGCCGCCCGCGACCTGGTGGCCACCATCT
>JAGRBY010000021.1 GCA_020433835.1 Anaerolineae bacterium
ACCGAAGCTGCCGCCGAAGCCCAACAAGCGGCTCAGGATGCTGCCGCTTCAGCCGAAGAAACCGCGCAAGAGATGGCAACGGCCGCCGAAGAAGCCGCGCAACAAGCCGTCCAAGAAGCCGAAGCTGCGGCTCAAGAAGCAGCGGCTCAGGCAGAACAGGCCGCTCAAGAAGCAGCCGCAGCCGCCGAGCAAGCCGCTCAGGAAGCGCAGGCCGCAGCCGAAGAAGCTCTGGCAGAAGCCGAGGGCGCTGCGGAAGAAGCGGCACAAGCAGCCCAACAGGCCGGACAGGAAGCACTGGCCTCAGTTGAGCAAGCCGGGCAAGCGCTGGCCAATGAGGTGACAGGGTTGGCCTCGACAGCCGCAGGGCTGTTTGCAAGATTAGGTGAACAAGCTAACGCGACTGAGCAGCATATTTTACTGTCTCAATTTTTTATAAAAATTGGCGGGAAATCTGTGCCGGAACCCCAGATGGAAGAGTTGATGCGTGATATCATCGAGGTGGTTGTTGACAACAGTTTGCATATGCCGGATATGTTTACGCTTCATCTCCATGATAAATCAGTAAAGTGGATCGACTCAGATTTGTTGGCCATTGGTGAGCCGGTTGAGATTGGCGCGAAAGCAGTCGAAAATCAGGGAGAAAATGTCCCCCAAGAGGGCTTGCTCATTAAAGGCGAAATCACCGCCTTAGAGCCGGATTTCACCAATGAGGGAGAGCCGACCTTGATTGTACGAGGCTATGATCGCTTACACCGCTTCCATCGCGGTAAATTTACCCGCACCTATTTGAACATGACCGACAGCGAAATTGTTGGCAAAATCGCCCAAGAGGTAGGCTTGCAAGCTGAAACCGATCCCACATCGCCGCCGTTTGATTATGTGCTGCAAAACAATCAAACCAACATGGAGTTTCTCCTGGACCGGGCCAAACGTATTGGCTATCAATTATATGTCGAAGATAAAACGCTCCATTTTCATAAAGGGGATAAAGACCAAGGCTCCGGGCCGGAACTAGAGTGGGGCCGCAATATGACGATTTTCAGGCCAAGGCTGACGGCTGTCCATCAAGCCGATGAGGTTGTGGTTCGGGGTTGGGATCCTAAGGCCAAAGCAGAGATTGTAGGTCGGGCCACCAACGGCAAACTGAAACCGGAGGTGGGTTTTCCGGAGGCCGGAGGAGAGCTGTCCAAAAGTGCATTTCAGGCATCGGCTCAGGCAGTTGTGGTGACCTATCCGGTAACATCTCAAGATGAAGCGCAAACAATGGCTCAGGCCTTATGCGATACAATTAGCGGTGATTTTATTACGGCTGAGGGAACCTGCCTGGGTAATGCCCAACTTAATCCAGGCAAGACCATTACGGTAACGGGGGTTGGCAACAATTTCAACGGAAGTTACTTTGTAACTTCGGCTATCCACGTTTTTAATACGGAAGTTGGCTATGAAACATCCTTTACCGTTACCGGCCGACAGCCCAATACCTTAATCGATGTCTTAGAGCCTCAAAATGGGCATCATCGAACCGAAGGGGTGGTGATTGGTTTAGTAACGAATAATAAAGACCCCGAAGGCTTGGGTCGGGTCAAAGTCAAATTTCCGTGGCTAACTGACAGCGAAGAGAGCACCTGGGCCAGGATATCTTCACCGATGGCCGGTCAAGGCGGCGGGTTCTACTACCTGCCGGAAATTAATGACGAAGTGCTTTTAGCCTTTGAGCATGGGGATATCAATTACCCTTATATTCTGGGAGCACTCTGGAACGGTAAAGACAAGCCGCCGGGCCAAAAAGACAAAATTGTCGGTGGCGATGGAAAAGTTAACCACCGCGTTCTTAAATCGCGCAGCGGTCACCATATACTTTTGGATGATACGAGCGGCACCGAAAAAATTGAAATTATCGACAGCAGCAGCAGCAACAGTATCGTCATTCAATCTGACAAGCACACCATCGAGGTGACGGCTCAAACCAAAGTTGTTGTTAAAGCGGGGGGACTGTCGATTACCCTTGATAACCAAAGTCAATCGATTGAGTTGAGCGGTGGCGGTCGAAAAATGGCGATGCGAAACGGACAAATACAGTTCACATAAACCGCGTTGGGGAGATACGGTGCCACAAGTCTTAACGACAAACGCTATTATATTATGTCCGCACGGCGGCAAAGGAACCAGCATTCCGACCAGTCCCAAATGGACGGTGAACGGGGGAATTGTTTTACTGGAAGGTGACACCGGCACATTAACCTGTCCTTTTGTTTTGTGTCCCTGCGTAGGGTACACCCTAAAATCAATGGGCTTGAATGCAACCATGGTTGACGGCAGAAAAGTCGTTTTAGCGACCGATTTTAATCAAACCTTTACGGGGCTGCCGTTGATTATTACCGAAACTCATCAAGTAATGGATGATACAACGCCGGCTCCGCTGCCCGAAAATCGACCGGCACCACCGCCACCGCCTCAAATGGCCGATATGAACAAACCGGTTGTCATTGCTGTTCCGCCGGCGCTGGCTTTTAACACGATGACGATGATGCCGGCGACAATAGCTGCAACGTTTACGCTCACGACAGCATTTCCCAAAAATTGGGTTCTGACCCTATTAAACGGTGTCGCGAAACTCAATGTTGATCTAACCAACGGGCTGCCGCCGGGCGCTGTGGTCGCTCCACCGGGCGGAAATTGGAGTTCACCCAGTTTGGTAGTTACACTCACGCTTACCGCCCCTTTTATGGCCGCACTGGGGCCAGGCATGCACCATTTTTTTATGACCGGAGTTAGCCAGCGAGGCTTGTGCGGTTTTGCCGAAGTAATATTGACTGTTACATAAGGAGCACAATGAAAGATTATCGTCTTAGTCGCGAGTTTTTAGGCCAGGGGCTGGCCTATCCTCTGAAGATGGACCCCCGTGGCGGTATTGCTTTAGCCAGAGGAGAGCAAGATATCGCCCAGTCGATCAAGATTATTTTATCCACGGCCCCTGGTGAACGGGTAATGCGCCCGGAGTTTGGCTGTCGCGTGCATGAGTTAGCCTTTGCTCCCCGCAACCCCACTACCGAAGGCTTGTTGATTTATTACGTCGAACAGGCTTTAGGGCGCTGGGAACCCCGCATCGTGGTTCAGGAGGTGACCATTCGACCGGATCAGAATGATCGCCATGCCGGAACATGGTTTATTGACATCAAGTATCGTATAAAAGCCACACACGACGACCGAAGTATCGTATATCCGTTTTATTTGTTGGGAGAAGAAGAATAGCAATGTAGGGGCGAGGCAACTCGACCAAACTTAACGGGTTTTCTTACACAACTTAGGGGAGAGTATATTATGGCTTTACCAGAGCCTATTCTGGATGATCTACGGTTTCAAGCAGACTTGGTTGATGAGGCGCGGCGGCGCATTGTGCAGTACTGCCCTGAATGGACCGACTACAACCTGAGTGATCCGGGCATTACCTTGATTGAACTGTTTGCCTGGATGACAGAGATGACGGTTTATCGGCTGAATCGGGTGCCGGAAAAAATTTATATACGGTTTCTGGAACTGTTGGGCATCCAGTTGCGCCCCGCCACCAGTGCCCGAGCCGAGCTAACATTCTGGCTCTCGACGCCTTTTCCCATTACGCCCGATGACGATACATCTACTACTATTCCGAAAGGGACGGAGGTGGCCACACGTCGCACGGAAGAAGAGGATGAGGTCATCTTCACCACAAACGACCGTGCCGTTATTGCTCCGCCTCAGATGCGGTTCCTCTATCAAAGTCGAGAAGTACACAAAAATTATTACACCGATTTGAATCTCAAACCCTTTCTTGCCTTTCAACACGATCCCCAACCCGATGATACATTTTACCTGGGGTTTGATGCCGCTCATGATATTCGCGGCTACATTTTGCAGCTTACTTTTTACTGTCGAGAGACCCAGGCTGTGGGGTTTAGAAGTGCTGATCCGCCTTTAGTATGGGAATATTCCGCCGGAACCGATAGCTGGAAAGAAGTTGTCCCCAGTGAGCGACCCGGCGAAGAAGATACAACGGATGGGCTAAATAATACAAACGGACGTCTGGTGCTCTATTTGCCATTGGATATGGAGTCTCAAGAAGTTCATGGTCGCGAAGCTTACTGGCTGCGCTGTCGCTACGAAATTCGGCGTGACGATCAGGGTTACTATACGGAATCGCCTGAGATAAAGAATATCATTGTCCACGCCTTGGGTATAACAACACCGGGAACACAGGCTGTTATTGTCCAAAATGAAATTTTAGGGCGAAGCAACGGCGAGCCTGGACAAAGTTTTCAGCTTCAAAATTTTCCACTTCTCGCCTTAGCGGAAGGGGAAACGCTTGAGGTTGAAGAAAAAATAGGTGGGGATACGGTCTATATGCCCTGGCAGGAAGTTGCCGATTTTTCCCAGTCCAGCAAGTTCCACGCACACTTCACCCTGGATACCACCAGCGGGCAGATCAAATTTGGGCCAAGCATCCGGCATCGTAACGGAGAAGTTGTTCAATTTGGACGTATTCCACCCGCCAACCGGACAATTCGGTTTAATCGCTATCGCCACGGCGGCGGGGTTGTCGGCAACGTGCCAATTAACAAATTGCAAGTGCTAAAAACTAGCATTCCTTACATTGATCGAGTCACCAATTTAAAGCAGGCCACCGGCGGACGCGATCCTGAAAGTTTAGATGAAGCAAAGATCAGAGCCAAACGCGAGTTACGTGCGCAACGCAGAGCCGTGACGGCTGAAGATTATGAAGATTTAGCCAAAAAAGCGACACGCTACATTGCCAGAGTGAAATGTAATGTTCCGAGCAGTAAAGACAGCCATCTTATGCCGGGCATGGTCGAAATTCTGGTGGTACCAGATGTGGTGGATGCGTTGCGAGTAGGCGATCTATCACAATTGCAGGTAGGCAAGGCGTTGGCTGATGATGTTCGAAAACATCTGGACGATTATCGTCTCCTCACCACGATTTTACGGGTACGAGAGCCAAATTATCTCGGGGTGCAAATCCATGCCGAAATTGTGCCGCACGAACATAGTCGGCCTGATGCTGTCAGATATCGGGTACTAGAAAGGCTAAAACAGTTTGTTAATTGTCTTGCAATAGATGGTGATCGAGAACATTTTGACGAGTTGATGACCCCCACCTGGGAAGGTTGGCCGTTTGGTCGCAATTTATACGCCGCCGAAATTTTCTCACTAATTCAGCGCGTTCCCGGTGTTAAACACGTTCTTGATGTGCAATTATGGCAGCGGCCTGTCGTTCCGGCGGAAGAACTGCCGCTTGACACGGAAGAAGCTATCAGACGCAACGAAACGTTGTTGACTCCTGTCGAAAAGAAAGGAATTCATGTACCACCCGACACACTACTTTGTTCTCTTACGCATCAAGTGTCCATTGCCGAGCTAGAAGCGTATGTCTAACAAAACCGACACAGCCTTGCCCACAACCGAGATTTGTATTGTCGCTGATGCTTATAACCGTTATCCCGGTGAAAAAGTAGCTTTGACCGTTTTGGTTAATACCAAATGGCGCTTAACAGACCCAACGCTACGTGTAACGCTGTCTCGATACATTATGGTTGACCATGTAGGAGGGGCCAACCATAACGGGCATCATCCTTATTATGAAAATGGCAGGATTGATAGATGGGTCCACACCCTGGTTTGGGGCATACCCGGAAACGTTGCCGCAGACACGCAGTACACCTACCAAATTGACGGAAGAATAGACCCTAACTGTAGAGACATGGATTTAGGGTGTGAAGCTACTTTTATTTCAAAAGATGGACGTATCATCGCGCAATCAACCATAGAAATTGTCGTTCGTTCGAAAGGGCAATATTTAAAATATCTGCCGGCCTTTTATGAGCAGGATGACTTTATGGGGCGCTTTCTCATGCTTTTTGAAAGCTTCCGCAAGCCGATTGAGTCTCAGATTAAGGAGATGGATTATTATTTAGATCCCGGCCTGGCCCCCACTGAGCTTTTACCCTGGCTGGCAACCTGGCTCGATTTGGAAATTACAGAAGCGTGGGCTGAAGATCGCTACAGAGAACTCATACGGTGGGCTATTGCCCTTCACCAGAAGCGAGGAACAAAGTGGGCTTTGCAAAAACACCTAGAGATTTATACCGGCCGGCAAGCCATTATTACCGAAAAACGCCTAACAAACTTTGTTTTAGGCGATAAGGCCAAGCTCGACTCAGGCGTAGCCCTGGGGCCGGGAAACAGTCCACACACATTTATAGTCACTTTATATCTGTCACCGCTCGACATTGATGACGAGGCGGAAAGAGTTCGCCAGGAAAAAATACGCCGACACACCATCGAGTCGATTATCGACATGCAAAAACCGGCGCATACCGTCTACGTACTTAATCTTGAGACGGTGACGGAAAATGATAGAGGGTAAAACTGTGATGTTGCAGGAACTTATAAAAAATTTACCAAGTAAACGGATCAAACCATCGCCGGGATTGGCCATCACGGCTGATGTTTGGGAAGAGGCACACCAGTATCATCGTCAAAATCAAGGCTATTTAACGCTTCTTAGCCAGGGAGCAGGCATTTTGGCCGGGTTGGATGTTATCGCTAGCGATCCGGCGGATACGTCGGTTTATATTTTACCCGGTATCGCCATTGATCAGGCGGGGCAGATCATTATTTTGTCGCAACCCATCGCCTATGATATTGGACAAGATATTGAGGGCCGCATTCATTTGGTAATTAGCTATAGTGAAAGCCGCCCCAGGGCAGAAAACGGTGATCACCAAGAGGGCAATCCGCTTTATATTCAGGCAGAATTCTCCATTACAGCTCAAACCTCGCTGCCGGACGAACCGCACGTTGAGCTAGCGCGTATTTGGCGCACCAGTCGGGACACATACTTCAAAGATGCGCCAATTCCATCCATACCCGGCCCCAACGAAATCGATCTGCGTTTTCGCCGGGAGGTTGGCGCACCACCGGAAGTCAGTATTGCTGTAAGTTATCTGGGCGATGTTGCAAACAAAAAATATGGTCAGGGAATGAGTTTTTTGGCACAAATGGTTAATCATCTGGGTCACAATCATGTACGGGTAGATGATGATGTACAGATTGGACCGGAGCTGCTCACCAAGTCGCTTGTTTATCTGGTGGGGCAGGGCAGCTTTGAAATGGATGAAAACGAGATGACCGGACTGCGCAACTACGTCCGCCGCAAACGAGGGACATTGCTGTTAGAAAGTTTGGATGCTGAGGCTGAAGAAGCCTTCTACCGATTTTTGCGAAAGAAAGAACTTGAGGTGAATGATCTTTACTCTGGTCATCCCATACTCACCCAACCCTATCTCTTTTCATCACCACCCGATGGTTTTGAAACAGATGGCGATACACGCCTGCTCGTGGGCGACGGTATCATCTTAAGTACTTATAACTATGGCTTACTGTGGCAAGGTGAGCGTCGCGGTGGAGCAGCATCTCGTAATGAGATTCGAACAGCAATGGAGTGGGGCAGCAATATTATTGCCTATGCTGCCAGCCGTCAACAAACTAACTAACTTTTTGAATTTTGGATTAACGTATGACCCAACAAAATCATTGGCTGGAGATTATTGATAAAGACGGCTGGCAAAAAGATCAGCCATTAGAGAAACGGATTGTTTTTATTGGCAGTGATCCCAGTAACGATATTTGCCTGCTCGGTGATCGAGGTATGGGTGTGGCCCCCAGACATATCCAGCTTATTCTTAATCAAACCGGTTATAATCTGGTCAATCTTTCTGAAGAAAATGTCATTGTCCATACGCCCGGTGTGCAGCTTATTTTGCCCCATAGAGCAATGAATGTTACAGACGGCTATAGCATTTTACTGGGTAACTACACGTTAACGCTGCGGAGCGGCAAGGGCGGCTGGATAAATACCAATCAAACCACGACAAGGCCGGTTATTGTTGATGCCGAAAACAGTGAGCAAAAAATCGCCTTAGAAATCATCTTGCCAACAACCCAACTTGCCCCCCATAAACAGTTAAATGGCATTGTTATCGTTCGCAATTTGGGCGAGGTATCCGGTGCCAAAATTAACCTGGAATTGAGAGGGGTTGATCCAGAATGTTACCATCTTGACTCCGGGCCATTGCTCTCTTCGGGGGCCGAACAAAAAGTACACTTTCATCTCAACCATCTGGGGCATTTGCCGACCGCCGGGCCGCTTGAGATTGAAATCGAAGCGAGCGCCTTAAAAGCATATCCTAAGGCTCTGCCGGCCAGCGCCTCACAAACTGTTGAGGTTTTGCCCTATTACAATCACACCCTAACCTTGCGCGATCCCGAAACCGTATTGGCTCAATCGGCCTCTCTACCGGCTGAAACGCCTTCCTCTCAGCCGGTAGAAGAAGTACCATCGCCTGTCTCATCGACATCGATACCGCCTCAACCTGAACCTCAAATTGCACCTTCGCTAAAACCCGTTCTATCAAAAATGGAAAAAGTTCCCTCAATTACGGACAGCGAGAAAAAAGCTTCAGAAATATCAAAAACGCCGCCCGAGATACCTAAACAAATTTTAGAGCCTTCACCAAATGTTCAGCCGGCTGTCAGCCCCACCATACCCCAGAGCGCCGAGCATCAAAACCCTTCTCATGATAAAGAGCCTCAAGAAGTTATTCTTGTTGAAAACAATCTTATCGAAAAGCCAGCAAAAAAAGTAACAAAGGTTCCAGCTCTATTCGAGAAACCTGTAGAAAAACCAAAAGAAAAACCCACTGAAAAATCGGAGCCGGTTTCATCGAAGAAAGAGACAGAGAGTAACCCTGTTGAAAAACCAAAGCTGGTTTTACCAAAGTCAGCGCCGGAGAAAAAATCAAAGCAAGTTCCACCAATTGCAATATCAGAGATGAATCCTGTCGAAAAACCAGAGCCGGTTTTATCGAAAAGAGAGACAGAGGAGAAACCTGTCGAAAAGCCAAAGCAAGTCTCACCGAAACCAACGCCGAAGAGCAACCCTGTCGAAAAAGCAAAGCAAGTCCCATCAAAGATGGCCGCCGAGCGCAAGCCCAGAATAGAGCCGGCGTCTCCCGCACCTTCGTTCAAAGAGAAACCTTCTACAAAGGAACTCCCCAAAGACGCTATTCCTATGCGGAACACCGCGCCACAAACAGACAGCGAAAGGTCTAAAAAAGAGGCATGGTGGCTCGTTGAAGAAGAAGAGATAGTGGTTGAAAAACAAAGGGTGATGAAAATTCAATCAAAATCAAAGCCGACATCATCAACTGTGAAGAAAAAACCTTCTAGTTTAATAGATGACTGGGTAGCTGATGATGAAGACTAGAAAAAAACGGTATAAAGCAGCGAACTATGCGGGCCACTTTCAAAAAGCAGGCACACCTGCCTCACCGAAGCGAATAGTTGTAAGCTGCGCAATCATTGGACTTATATTAACCGTTTTTTCCTTTTCCGCAGCCGCCCAACAAAACAGCCTAAATGTCTACCTCACGGAGGTAAATAGCAACTCTTTTCCCAAGGTAACGGTTTTGCTAGCCGCAACCCAACCAGACGGAAGTCCGATAACAGACTTGCAGGCAGACGACATCCTTATTCAAGAGGATGACTCCTCTATTTCAGATCCGCTCACTATAGAAAACACCTTACTTGAAAATTTACATCTGGTCTTGGCTCTCGATGTCAGCATGAGCAACAGCGATCTGAGTCAACTTAAACGTGCTGCAAAATCCTTATTAGAAGATGCCTCTCCTTTTGACTGTTTGGCTCTGGTGAGTTTTGGGGATAAAGTCACGCCCCAGGCACAATGCACCAACAACTTTGACTCGTTGCAAACGACCATCGACGGCTTACAGACTGAACCAAACTTGACCAAACTGCACGCCGCGATTGTCGAAGCGTCTGAAATTATCAAGAGCGAAGAGGGAGGGCGTCGGGCGGTCATCCTCATCACCGACCGGCACGATAACGATAACACGGTGAGTTTATCGGATGCGATAAGCGGCGCTCAGGAAGCAGGAGTGCCCTTTTACATTATTGGTTTTGGTAAAAATGTCCAGCAGAATCATAGCATTAAAACAGAAATCGCCTCGACCGGTGGCCGCTATATCGTTGCAGCCGATGCTGGTCAGGTAGAGTCGGAACTTCAGAACTTGATAGACGATCTGCAACAAGGCACGCGCATCACCTTCCAGTCGATGCTTCAGGCAGATAATAAGTCGCATGATCTCTCTCTTGAAATCGCCTACGAAAAAGAAAGCGCTCAAGCTACCGGACAATTCGCGGCTGTTCCTAACAAGGTAACTGTCTCTCTACCGGCAAATTTAAGCGAGATACGTGTTAAAGGGTCGCTGCCCTTAACTCCCAAGATTTCCGCTCCGGCTCCGGTAGCCTCAGTTACCTACATGGTGGATGGTGAGATGTTAACCACCATTACCAAGGAGCCGTTTTCGTACACGTGGGATAACCGTACGCAAGACCCTGGCCAACACACATTAACAGTCCATGCGGTTGATGAAGCCGGAAACGAAGGCGAAGCGAAAATACCTATCAATTTGGCTAAACCACTGACGATTGCCAACATCACACTGCCCGATGAGATCCCCTATGGCAAAGCCTTCACAATGGAGGTAACAAAAATAGCGGGGGTGGATGTTGAAAATACAACGCTTGCAATCGACTCGCAAGTCATTACGCCGACGACATCAGCCGCTAATAGTGACACATTAATTTTTAACGTTGACAGCAGTGCCTTCTCGGCAGGATCACATACGATAACGCTCCAAGCTACGGACAATCTTGGTCAATCGGATAAGAAAACAGCAACCATTATTTTCGCGCTGCCGGCCCAAAGAACTTGGCTGGATGTAATAAGTGACCTTCTAAAAGTCTCTGTCGCTACAGTTCGGTGGGGGGTAAATTTAACAATCGACATCCTCATCATCCTTTTGGCATTGATATGTATTCTCATCCTAAGCCTTACCGCGTTGGCAATAATCCGTCATATCCAACATATCCACCGTCAAATGGCCCGCAAGCGCTATATTTTGGATATTGCCAACACCGGTAATATCGACAGCCACTACGAACTGTGGGCCGACGACCCCGCCAAACAGCTCAAATTTGAATTTACACTGGACGGCACACGCCTGCCTCACCGTTCCAAGGAAGAATGGATCGATGATGATACCCAACAAAAGACGGCTGTCTCCAACCATATTTTGGTATCCGCTACACCATCATCGCACCCCATAGCACCGGTAATGGAAGTCGCTCCCGCTGTACATCAAACCCCACAACCGCCAGTTCAAAAACAAACGCCCTCTCCAAATACCGGTAAAAAAGGCGGTCTAGGCAAAATGGTTAAAGGGGTGCTTACTCCTTTGGCCGGCGCATTGACAACCGCAGCCCGACTGCTGGGGCCGTTCGGAGGGCCGCTGCGTCGTGTAAGCAGCTATATAAGCACCGGGCAAAGCATGGCCCAGCGAGCCGCCCAGAAACCTAAGCAGATCGCCAGCCAAAGCAAACAACTGAGCAAGCAACTGGGCCAAGTGACATCGTCAGCAGGAACCCCAGCATCAAAGCCGGCCACCCAGCCGCTGCCTCAAACCGAAGTCATAGCTACCTCCCAGCCGACTCCCGCCTTTGCGACCACAGTTCAGCCAGTGCCCCAACAGCCACCCGTTGCAGTCTCACAACCCATTTCTCCAGCAAAAAAGCCAAAGAAACGCTCTCGGCAGCGTTATCACTCTATTACCCATCCGGCCCAAACCATCAAAGTTTCTCCCGGTCGGTCGCTGTCGGTTGAATTATGGATAATGCCACCTAGCCCCTACAAAATAGTAAGTTCCCCATTTACGCTCTATTCGCAACCCGTCGAACAAATGGAGCCGCTGGTCAATCAAGAGGGTGTTGCCGAAATTCGCGGGTTGAATTGGTTTCAACATTGGTGGCCTCTAACCGTTGTTAATCTCCTGACCATCGTTTTGATTACAGGAATAGGGTACCTGGCCTATTGGGCCGTTATGAATGTAAATTTCTTGGGGTTACTATCACTTTAGGGAGAAGACTGTGGCAAACCCGGACCATTTAGAAATTATTAGCATCAACGGCGAAGTTACTTTCTACGTTCTTGACCCGTCGAAGGGGCTAACCAACATTGGCAGCGATCCCGAAAACGATGTCGTCATTGCCGATGAACGCGTCGCACCATTTCAGGCCGTGCTCGATCATCGGCAAAAACCCTATCGGCTGGTGCTTTTAACCCACGAAGGTCGACCGTTACTGGCCGGCAATGTGCTGCCACCTGACAAATCAGTCGAGTTACACAATTGGGATCAGCTTGAGTTTGGCCGCTATACCCTGGTTCTGGTTGAAAATCAGCCGGGTACGGGTGGGAACAAACAATCTCAGACCAGCCTCAATGCCGCCGGGTATGCCCAGCCGGTTATTCCGGCCACTATTGAGCCTCCGATCAGTCGCCCCGAGTCATTTTCAGGTTTTGAGCAGGATTGGTATCAACCTCCTGAGCCGCCGACGGGCGGTATCTTAAGAAGCCGGCCCGGGGTGGGGATGGTGCCAACCCCATTTCCCGATCATGAAGATGACGCAATTTATGTTCAACTTTCCGAACGAGAATGGACAGTCAATCTGGAACAAAACGAAACGGCGATTTATGAATTGGAAATTACCAATCGGGGCAATCGGGTAGCTGCATTTAACATTTTTATCCATGGCTTAGATCAAAACTGGCTGCAGATAACGCCGCCGCAGATTAATCTTCGAGAACGGCAGTCCGGCCACGTTCAGATTGCCGTCACACCGCCCAAAGCCCCAACCAGCTATGCCGGGCCACATTACTTTGCGGTAATGGTTAGCTCTCACAACTACAACAACCGTTTTAGCCAATTGGGGGCCATGCTGGAAATTTTACCGTACTATCACTTTACAATTGACGAACTTTCCCCCAAAGTACGCACCATCTCCTGGTTTAAGCAGTCCGGAGAAACATCACTGGTCGTTACAAATTTAGGCAACAGCGAAACCGCTTACCAATTGGAAGGCGGCGATAGAGAAAACAGCTGTAATTATGAGTTTCGAATTCCGGGAGAATCGGTTACACTGGCCAATCAAGCCTCGCTTCATCTTTTGCCGGTGGGGCGGCGTGATGATGCCATCGACCCCGATATTCAGTTGGAACCACATCGCACCATTGTTCCGATCACCGTCATTCCCAATTCGCGTCCACTCTTTTTACGACGGCGGTTACACCATTATGAAATCAAGGTTATTCCCGCCGAAGGGCAGCAAAGTCCAAAATCCCAACTCGGCGAGCTGCGGCAGCGACCACTGTTCGGCATTATTCCGGTGCTGCTGATGACGCTACTGCTGCTATTTTTATGCGGCTCCAGCGTGTGGCTACTATTTGGTCCGCGTATCTATACGTTTACCGTCGATGGCTCAATACAAACCAAAACCATCAACTCCGGCGAAGAAATTGCCTTAGGTTGGGAGGCGTCGCCGTTTGCTAATTTGCGCATCACAACAAACACCGGCTCCGACATTGGTCGGCTGGATGACAACATCGGCGAACGCACCGATAAGCCGCTACAGTCCACCGTATATACCCTTGAAGCCAACAATATTCTCTCTCCCCTATTTTTCTTCCTGGGCGATTGGATGACTGCGGAACGGCGGGTTAGAGTAGTGCCGGTCGAACCTAGTATCCAGGAATTTACCATAAATCCTGAACATATCGTTCTTGATGAAGTGGCAGTTTTAAGTTGGAAAGTAGAGAATGCCGATAGCGTATTACTTACTCGAGGTAATCAATCGCCGGAAACAATACCTACGGAACAATACCAGCACGAAGAACTTGTTACACCCCAACAGAATACAACCTACAATCTACAGGCGAGCAATGTCCACGGTCAATCCAGTCAAAATGTTGAAATTGTAGTTGTTACGCCAACCAGTACACCCGTTCCCACACCAGATGTTTTAGCATTCACCGCCAACCCATTTACGATTAATGAGGGCAGCGAGTCGATCTTAACCTGGCGTGTACTTGGGGTTCAAGAAGTAACGATCCAGGGCGTTCAAGGAGCCAATACATTTCCGGCTGATTATAGTGTCTCTGTCCGTCCAACCGGCTCAACAGATTATATTCTAAGCGTACCGGGCGTACCACCCCGGCCTGCCCGTGTTAACGTTATCGCCGCCACGACTACGCCAAGCCCCACTCCCGTACCGGAAGCACCAATTATTGACTTCTTTACAGCTTCAGTTACAGATATTGTTGAGGGTGATAATGAAGAGATCACTTTATCTTGGTCAGTAATTGGCGAAACAACGAACATTGAAATAAGTGGCCCTGATATTGGTGTGGTAAGCGGGCTGCCCGCTCAAGGCAGTTTACCTACCTCAGCCGACAAAGCCACAATATTCATTCTAACCGCCTATAATGGTGATTTAAAGGTGAGCGCTACCCAACAGATTAACGCCGAGCAACCAACACCAGAACCAACGCCCCTACCACCAAAACCTAAAATTACAGTCTTTGTGGTAGTTGATAACAACACAAGCGATATTATTAAACCAATATCACAAAACGGAAATAAAAAGGTTGTTGAAATTGAAGAAAATACAGACATTAGATTTGAATGGTCGATTGAAAATGATCCTAAAACCGTTACTTTTAACAACAAACCGGTTAGTAATGGTAGTTTTGGGAGTACCGAAAATCCTGAACCAGCGCGCCCTGGCGTAAAAACCCTAACCGCCAGTAATGATGGAGGTAGTGACTCGGCCTCGATAGAAATCAAAACGCTTCCAGAGGAGCCACCGCCGGCACCATCCAACTTCAGTGTTTGTTATGATGATGGAGGCAGCGGTGGAACTCCGCTGTATCAATTCAGATGGAGATATCTTCTAACCGATTTACCCGATTTAGTAGAAAGCGGCAGTTTTTCAGTTTTTCGAAGTGATCAAAGTGTAGCTGTAAGTCAAGTAAGCCTAGAAGAAAACCAACAAAACTATTGTACTGTAGAGACATTAACGTCTGGAGATCCAAATAATAACGTAAATGTAGGCAATATCTACTATGTTGTTGGCAATTACATAGATAGTTCAGGAGACTTACGGACAACCGATGCTTCTGAGCAGAGTTTTGCACCGCCATTCGAAACATGTACCATACCTTGTTCTCCATAGAAGAAGTATCTTTAACACTATCGTGATAATTTTATTGTTTTGTGGTGAATTGAATGATAAATAAACAAATTATTCAAATAGCAAGAACGTTAGCGCTGGCTTTAGGTTTTATTACAACATCCTTTATGCTTTTAGGGTTCCAAGCAACGTTTTTGCTGGCACAAAGTGACTCTGTGCCTAGTTCCAATCAAAAAATCACTACTGCTTCCGGAGCCAATTTGGTTATAACCGAGGGCACGACTGTCCAGCAATTGTTTTCGACCGCAGTCGATTTATCACCAACCGACAACTCTAGTGTCATTGCAGCAAACAATGCTGTAAATTTGTCTCAAACTCCTGCATTTACATCTAATCTACCATCCTCACCACTAAGTATGGACTGGGGGGATGTTGATCGTGATGGTGATTTGGATTTAGCGCTTGGTTCTCAATTTGGCACAGCGGTTTATCTAAATGAAGATGGGATCCTAACCCAAAAATGGAGTGTTAATAGACCTACTTTGGAAGTCCGCTGGTTTGCTTATGATAGCGATGATAATCTGGAGCTTATTGTGGTAGGAAACAGCGCCTTCAATCAGCCATCTGGAACAGGTTATAATTATATCTATACCCAACCTGAGACAGATAACATTTATACTTTTTTTTATTCTCCCTATCAACTACTTCACGTTGCCCCTGGCGATTATGATGGCAACGGACAGAGCGATTTGATCATAACAACGAACTTGTTAAAGCCAACAGATGATTGTCCTATATATTTAATCAAAGATATTTTCTCCCTAATTTCTCAAATCTATCCTACTCCTACTCGGAATTGTCTACCAAACCAAGCTACGGCTAGCATTTCCCCTGCGGATTTTAATAACGACGGCAAATTAGATCTGGCGGCAAGTCAGATTCAAAATGGAGAGTTCGGCGTATATGAAAATGCGGGTGGAGCATCATTTACATTCACCTCTATTATAGACGACCTATCCTTTCCTGCCAGCGATGCGGCGTGGGGAGATTATGACTCTGACGGGTATCTGGATTTGGCTATGGCCCTTCCATATTCAAAAGAAGTACGTATCTATAGCAATGACAAGGGCATCTTTGCGTCCCCAACAAAAATTCTATCAAGCAGCTTATTTTTAACACCGCTGACCGTAGACTGGGCCGATTTTAACAACGACGGCAAACTTGATCTGGCCGTAGCTGAAATGCCGCCCAAAATATATGATGGAGCATCTGATTTTGATCAAGTATTAGCCACGCTAAACACCAATGCTTTAACGTTTACGGCGCATATTAACAACTTGCGGGGAATTGATCTTGATGATGACCTGGATTTAGATCTGGCTTTAACTAATGAGGTTGGTCCGGCTCTGGTATTTAAGAACTCTATTCCACACTTGACTACAAATTTAACATCAATCTCTACTGTGCCGTCCGAAAGTGTAGACTGGGGAGATGCCAATAACGATGGCTATTTAGATTTACTCTTTGGCGGCAGGCTTCATTTTTACTCAGCGACTACAGGGCAATTTAATACAGCTTCAACAATTATTGATTCGAATGCAAAAATCAGCATGTTTGGTGAAATGGTCACCGATAGCAATGGTACTAACTATCTGGATATTCTGCTAGCAACATCCAATGATTATAAGCTTTATAAAAGTAATAACGGCAATTTTGCCAGCGGCCAGGTTTGGAACTATCCGTCATCGGCATCGGTAAAAAGTATGGCCTTGGGCTATTTAAACAACGACTCACGCGTAGATATTTTATTAGGTAATGGGCAAGATAACAGTAGTCAGTTGGCTAACTTAGCATTTCTAAATGATTATAAGATTGCTAAACCCGCACCTTCATTTTCATGGAGTTCAAACGAAACCGGTCAATTAGAAGCCACCTATGATTTAGCCTGGGCAGATTACAACCATGACGGCTATTTAGATTATGCGGCTGCTAATGGCACAAATGGGGTGCGGATATACCGCAACAACATAGATTTGAGCTTTTCACTAGCCGCATCAATTCCCAGCAAAGATGCACGCGCTGTAGCCTGGGTTGACTACAATGCCGACAGTTTTCCGGATTTGACGGTTGGCAATTTTGAGGCAGCCAATCGCATTTATAAAAACGAAAATGGCAATGGTACATTTACGGATAAATGGAACTCTAACGATAACAGCAAAACAACCAGTCTGGCCTGGGCTGATTGGGATAATGATAATGATTTAGATTTGGCTGTGGGCAACGATGGTCAGGACCAAATATTTAAGAATACAGGATCATCAGAACCACCAAAACTGCAGGTAATCTGGCGCTCCTTAGAAACAAATCACACAACCGGTATTGCCTGGGGAGACAAAGATGGGGATGGGGATCTAGATTTGGCCGTCAGCCAGACAGGAGCGGGTGCCCAAAATGGCGTCTATGAAAATCATACCATTTGGCCTAGCCATCTTGCTAATAATAGCTTTAACAAATATATGCCTTTACCTCGTAACCCATCTTATGTGGTCATAAACCGGCCGGGTACTGAGCCCGATGCTTTCTCATATTCATCTGGCGAGCTTATTGGCTACAACCCCCAAAATAGTAGTACAGACCCCATTATGGTTGCTATCGACTTTCAACTCTTCGATCCGGACGGCGAAGCCCGGGGGGGCGACCTGAATACCCCAGGTGATCCGGTTTATAACAACATAAAATATGAATACTCGATGAATGGGGGTGGTAGTTGGACAGATGCAATCTCTCAGTCACCCACTACAGAAACTGCACGAGGCGGTGAGCCTCATACACTTATATGGGAGCCTCCCAACGAAACCAGCGATAATGCTCTCTTTCGAATTACAGTTATCCACCAAAAGCCAACCGGACCTGTTCAACGAGCTAAAACGGTAACCGTTAGTCCTCCCTTCCGCTTGCGGCCCGATAACTGCAACTGGCCGGCTAATCCTTCAATAAATATTGTGGGGGATCAAAATACGGGCAGTCTAATTCAGTTTATAGGAAATATTGAGCCCCGTACTGGAGAAGGTCAACTGGAGTTTAAGTGGGATTTCGACAATGGCGAGGAACCGGGAGCCGGCCAATTGCGTAATATACGTTATGATACGGTTGGGCAGAAGACAGTGGTTTTAACTGTTACAGCCAAAGCCGCTGCCTGTAATAAAGCAAAAGCCACAGCAATTAGAAACATTATCAATATTGGAACAACCTCAACGTCAATACTCAATAAGAATAAAGTTTATATTCCCCTCATTATTAAAGCAGGCTCTAACACCTCACAACTCACATCAATTGGAACCAATACGTCACCTCAAGTTACAGAACTTCAGGGCCGCTCAACAGTTACAGCTACCCACCTGGTGTGGTCTTCTTCGCTGGGAACTGAAGCGATAGCCGGTTATCGAGTCTATAGGGCCACTGCTGGTAAAACATCTTTATCTTTTGCGTTATTGGCTAATCTACCTGCTGAAACCACCCATTACACTGATCCCACGGCTACTTGTGAGCAAATCTATTTTGTGACCGCTTACACCGTTGAAGGTGAATCAAATGCCAGTTCTACCAGTTATTACAGTCCAGGTTGCGCTCCCTAATGGACCAACCTAACTGTCTATAAATCTAGAGAGAATATTATGAAAATTTTTTTTTCACGATTATGGAGACAATTGGCAACTACGTTAATACTAAGCCTGGTTTTCGTTACTATATCTTTTGGATGGTTAGCCTTATCTCACCCAACAGTAGCGCAAGCTATAACCCAGATACCGGCAAATCAAAATGGTAAACAATATTATAGTGTGTCGCATCAGCTTATTGGGGTACTACAAAACGATCCTGGGTTTATCCATGAAAGGCAAACCAATAATAATGAGGACGATATCTTCCCGTCAATCAACGGGGATGGTACTAAAATTGCCTTTGTTAGAAATAATGAGATTTTTATCAAAAATGGTGGAGATCAAATAACAACTAACAACAAAAAGGTTAATACAGCCCCATCGCTCAATGAAGAGGGTACAACTGTTGCCTTTGATTCAACCGGTTGTAACGAGTGCAATAATGACGACGGCAATTTTGAGATTATGGTAGCAACAAAACCAAAATTCACAAACGTAACGCCTACTGTAGGTACAATCCGACCAAGCTTTAGTCTATTTCCATCTATAGACATTAGTGGAGATTTAATCGCTTTTATGTCCGATTATAATCTAGCAGGAAACAATGCTGACTATAACTCGGAGATTTTTTTATACAACAGCAAATCCTCTATCACGATTACACAAATCACCAACACCCAAGGCGGCGTAGCCAATGAAGCACCGGCCTTAAGTGGCAATGGCAAATTTATAGCCTTTGTATCTAGTGGTAATCTCGATCCCACTACAGATAACAGCGGAGCCAGAAACAATCCGGAAATTTTCTTATACAACGATACTAACAAAAAGTTTATCCAAATTACCGATACGAGTAGCCCCATTAAAAACAGCCAACCCACTATCAGCGATGACGGGCGCTTTATAGCCTTTGTATCTGACGGCGATTTGGTTTCAGGCATGAATAGCAGCGATCAGAAAAATGAAGAGATCTTCGTTTATGATCGTCAAAAAGATAAAATTCTCCAGATAACAAAGACAAATTCAGGGGTCTCAAACAAACAGCCCAATATTAGCGGCAATGGTCTAAGTATAGCCTTTGTGTCTGACGGCGATTTGGTTTCAGGTATGAATAGCGGCGATCAGAGAAATGAAGAAATCTATTTGGGCCAACTTACCCTTCCGCAAGTATCTGTCTCTATTCTACAGGTAACAGAGACCAAAAGCTCTGTAATAAATAAGCATCCATCTATTAATACCGAAGGGAATATAATAGCCTACGCATCTAATAGAAATTATGACGGAGATAAAATATTCCATATTTGGACAGCAGAGCGGGATATTGTTAATCTAAGCATCACGAAAACAGCCTCACCAGAGATAATAAAAATTGGTGAAGAGCTAGTTTATACAATTGTTGTCACCAATAATGGTCCGGCCACGGCCCAAAATGTTATTATTACGGATAATCTCCCATCGCAAGTAAGTAAAGATTCGATAGCTCCAAGTGGGAGATGTAACTATTCAACAGATTCTCACAAAGTTACCTGCACATTTAATATGTTAAACAAGAATGCCTCGGTTACCATTACAATCACCGTTAAAACAAATGCTATAGGCTCTATTGTTAATACAGCAAACGTAGCAAGCGAATCCGAAGATTTTGATCTAAGCAATAACTCCGCATCCGCAACGGCAGAAGTTCGCTCAATTGCGGAATTAGAGATAAGCAAAACTGTGACACCAACAACAATCCAAAAAGATTCTCCCCTGCTTTATACGATTATTGTCACTAACACTGGGCCTTACACAGCAACGGATGTTACCCTAACCGACATATTACCGCGCGAGATTTACCCCAAGAAAGTCACTGATGATGATAAAAAAAACAACTTTGGTAATAGTACCAAAAATAATCTTGTGTTGAATTCGGATGGCCTATTAAAGTTAACCGGAACCAATTTATCAGGCAGTTATACCCGTTTGGTTACGGCCGAAACCGCCGTTAACTGGGCCGAACTCGCCTGGCTTCCGGAACGTCCTATTGGTTACGAATTACCCAACAACGGAGGTAATGAAACCGCTTATCAGGGGGGAGTAGATATGTCCGGCAACTCGCTATTATTACACCTAAACGAAAATTCTAACCCATACTCATATTACTATTATTATTATACTGATCACTCTGGCAATAATAGATCAGTCTATTGTTACTATTATTATTGTCCATTTTTATCCTCTTTTGGAAAGTTTAAAAATGGATTATATTTTAATGGTTATAGTGGTTATTTATATACAAATCTAGGAATCGACCAATCAAGTTCAACGAATGGGGTCACTATGATGGCTTGGGTTTACCCATATGGTTCAAGCTCTAGCCGCCAGCAGGTAATTAGTTCTGACCGAGGTGGATTTGAATGGTCAATACTTCGCGAAGGCAGTTTCTGGCACGTCTACACCGGCGAACAGAACCGTAATACAAATTTTGCAGTCGACACCTATACCTGGCAACATATTGCAGCGGTTTTTGATCCTAATACCCAAACTGTAAGATTTTATAAAAACGGACAACAAACTGAAATATCATCCTATGATACCTATCTTTATACAACTTACGTATCCATTGGGCGCAATCCTTTGTATTATTCAGAATATTTCTATGGCTATATCGACGAAGTTGCAATTTTTAGTAAACCGTTAGACTCAGAAGAAATTAACGATATTTATTTAAGAGGAGCAATGGAGCTAAAACTAGACGTTCAGTCATGTAATGACCCAAATTGCCAGGGTGCTGGCGATTCCTCAATAGCACGATTTACTCAGTCAGCTAACAAGGAGGCTAACAGTCCGTCTTTGGCTTCTCTAAACCTCATACAAAATCAGTATTTATCCTATACAGTATCCTTAGAAAAAGATGCAAAGGCAGCAACCTCTACTGGGCTTGAAAGAGTTTCAATTACCAGCGATGATTTTTCGGAACTGGAGGTTACTACAAGTTCTAGTAACTCTACCTGTATTCCAAATGCAACTGTTGTCTGCACTCTGGGCGATTTAAGTAATACAAATGGAGCTAATGTACTTAAGGTTACAATATCCTCCACAGCAACACAGGTGGCTGATATAACCAATGTAGCCCGCGTCACCAGTAGTGCATTTTCAGAAAGGGACGATGTCTCCCCTATCGTAGTAACGGCTACTGTAACGTCACTGTTAAAACCTGTAACCTTAACTTACGTTAAAACCGCTCCCGCCTCTATATTGGCCGGGACACGATTTAACTATACCATTACTATAACCAATCCGATTACCAATAATAGTGTAGCGGCAGGTGTAGTTATTACCGACATCTTACCGTCTCAAGTTCAAACAAACACCGTTCAAATATTATCCAACTCATGCATAAATGCTGAGCAAACTATTAAAGAAGGCAATAAATTCATTTGCGACCTCGAAAACCTCGCTTCGGGTTCCACGGAAACCGTTGTACTAAATGTAAAGCATAACGGTACAGCCCTCGATCTCAACGAAGCCAAAATCAATGCATCCAATCCTAATTTTAAGGAAGGAACTTTCTTCTCAAATCCCACTACCGTCATATCTGCTACCGATCTAATTGTATCAAAAGTGGTAACGCCCAACTTAGTTTCTCCAGGAGTTCCTCTAACCTATACCATAACCGTAAACAACTTGGGGCCATTTGATGCCAACAAAGTGACTCTAACAGATACACTTGTGGCAGATATTCCGGTTACATTTACAGTCATCAGTTCTAGCATCACGCCAACAACCAACTGTAATTCAACCTCGGGCAAAACAATCACGTGTACGCTTACATTTAATTCTCTCGCGGTCAACGATTCCATAACGACAACTGTCCTGGTTACACCTTCTGACGCAGGCACCATTGTCAATGGGGTTACAGTGGCAAGCGATTTACCTGATCCTGATCCAAACAATAATACCCCTCCTGCACTTAACACCGGTTCGGAGTTAGATCAACTCTTTCTCCCTCTAGTACTCAAACAAAAAACTTCGACTTCAAAGAGTTTATGGAATAGAATACCTATATATTTACCTATCTTATCAAAGTTGCATAAAAAATAGAGCCGATAGAAGTACTTTCCTTAAACCCATCATATATTATCACAAAATCAAAAAGTCGAATGGTTAAAGTAGTGCTTAGCAACACACATCAATCAATCTCTATATTTATAGCCAGTATATTATTTGCGTTTCTCGCCTGCACCCCATGGCAACAGCAAACGCAAGCCCCCCCCCCAACCGCTACCCCCATTGTCCTGCGCTTTAACATCGATGGACAGGCGGCAGCAGTAAACGATCCGAACCCTACGCCAACCCGCACCCAGAACTTACAACTCCCGACCGTGCAGCTCTTGCCAACGCCCGCACCAACCCTGACATCTACGCCAGTGCCATCATCAACAGTGCCGCTAGCTCAGCCAACTACGCTACTACTTCCGACTTTACCACCCCCCACCGAACCACTGCCGACGCCAACATCAACACCGGAGGCAGAAGGTGGCATCTACACCGGCAATATGACCGATTTGATCGAACCCCAAGGCCCCGGCCCCGGCTATACGCTGCCCTCGGAGGCCAATCAACTCGAGTTCAAATGGGCCTGGCGCGGTGTGGAGATACGTCCTTGCCAACTGCAAGAAGGATACAGCTTTGAAGTACGTTTGTGGCCTGCTCCGGACAATCCACATCTGGTCGGCAGCAGCGGCCCCATGGGCACCATCGACGTGGCCGAAGCGAAGGATATCATTGCGGCATCGTGCGACCCCAAATCCGGCACCTGGCGATATACGGTTAACTATCTGCACCAAACGCCGGCGGTCGTGATGGCCGGTGGCGAAGGGCATTTCTTTTGGGATGTCGCCTACATCCAAATCGATCCATACCAACCGCAGATGGTCTCACTACCCCAGGATTTTTTCATCCCGCCCTCCGCCAACAGTCCGACCCGCACCCCGGTTCCCACGGCCACAGCGTTTTATTATCCGGAACCGGCCGTTAAACCCTCCGGCAATATCACCTTGCTTGCGCCGGAATCGGGTAAAGTTTTTGGGGCCGATGTCGGGCCGGTCGAATTCAAATGGCACTGGGACGGCCCCATATTAACCGACACCTGCCAACCGGCAGAACGATACGGCTTTGAACTACGGGTCGGATCAGTGCAGCCGGGCTATTCGCCTCTGGGCGTAATCGATGTCACCCAAGAGCAATATAAAATTGGCTGCGACCGTGAGGCAGGTGTATTTCACCTAACTGTGCTGGATATCAAGCAACTGCCCGGCATCAAACAGCCATTTATCGACGAACGCTGGGACGGGCACTACCGCTGGGATGTGGCTCTGGTCAGCATCCAACCCTACATTAGTCCCGATTCAGCGCCGCCGCCGAACACCTTTGAAATCTCACTCAGCCATTACGCCGGACCGCTTGATCCTTTGGGCGAAACGCTGGCCTGCGGAGTCTTTTCCTCGTGGATTGAAGCGCAGGCTATTTTTCTGGCTTCCGGGGGACCAGGTACAGACTTTCACGGCATCGATCCCGACGGCAACGGGTTAGCTTGTGACGAACTACGGAAGTAGAGAGTAGAGTAGATTATGGAAACAACCGAACAAACCCTTGATCACGCCCAAACAGAAGAAAATCCAAACAGTTGCCTCTCTTGTGGCTGCCTAACGCTTATTCTCGTTGTACTTTGCACAGCAACAATGTATACCGGCCAAATTGGCTGGACTTGGTGGCAGTTAGGTTGCGTTTACAATTGCACCCACGTAAACTTGCAAAAACACAATCTACAAGGTGCCATTCTTATTGGGGTAGATTTAAGTGAGGCTGACCTGCGGGGAGCTGATTTGAGCGGAGCTTATTTATATTGGGTCGATCTGAGTCGGGCCAATCTCAGTCCCATCACCATAGAGAATTCGGCTGATGAAGCGCATCAACAGGCAATCGAAACTCTTGCCTCCACCTCAACAATCAACAATCAGCTTGCACAAGAAATTATCATCCCCACCAACTTCAGCAATGCCTATTTTTATAGCGTCGATCTGAGCAAAACAATATTGAATGGCACCCTATTTCCCGGAGCCGATTTGCGGGGTGCAACATTTGGCGACTCCTTAGAACGAACAGATCTAAGTAAAACAGATTTAAGAGGCCTCGACCTCCAAAACGTTGATCTCACCCAGGCCAGCCTCATTGAGGCCGATTTAACCGAAACAAACTTAAGTGGGGCTATGCTCACGAATGCGGATCTGACACGGGCCAACTTAACCCAAACCGACCTCTCTGGCGCATCCCTACAGCAAGCTAACTTAACCGGAGCCATTCTCGTCGGCACAAAACTATCAGATGCTGACCTAACCGAGGCCGATTTGGACGCGGCCAGTTTGAATGCGGTAATTTTAAAGGGTATCAATTTAGACTTTGTGTCGTTTAAAAATACCGTCATTACCGACTCAGATTTAGACGAACGTTCGGAATTGGTGTTGAACTTAGTGAACGAACTTGGTGACATACAAGTGCTGTCGTCAAAAGTTTTAAGCAATGCAAATTTAAGCCAAGCCGATTTAAGCGAGAAAAATTTCGAAAAAGCAACCTTTGAGAAATCCAATTTAAGCAGCGCGAATTTAACCGGCGCTATTTTGCGAGAGGCTAATCTAAGTAGCACAAATTTACAACAAGCTAATCTAACCGGTGCAGATTTGACGGGCGCGATAATTGATTCTAGCACCAATTTGAAGCAGGTTAATATTGACGCGTCTACAAAGTTTGATCCGCAGCTGATTAATTGGTTGGATCAAAATCATTTAACGCTCGATGGCATCAATTGGAGCGAACAAATACTGGTCGGTATTAATTTAAGACAAGCAGATTTAAAGCAAGCCAATCTGTCGGGCACCGACTTAAGCAACGCTATTATAAGTGATGCCGATCTAAGTGAGGCCAATTTCAGTAAAGCTGTTTTGATAGGAGCAGATTTAACCCAATCAACTTTAAATGGGGCTAACCTTCAAATGGCTAATCTTAGCAAGGCAAAATTACAAGAGGCCAAGCTACAAAACGCTAACTTGTCGGAAGCAAATTTAACAGACGCAGAGTTACATCAAGCAGAGCTTCAAGAGCAAAACTTGCGTAAATTAAACCTCAGCCGTGCAGATTTAAGCCAAGCCAAACTCAACAACGCGGATTTAACGAACGCCATACTCATCGATACCAATTTAGAAGATGCCGATTTGACGGGTGCCAACTTAACGGGGGCCAACTTAACCAACGCAACCTTAACAGGAACCGTGTTAAGCAAAGCAAACTTACGCAATGTAACTATCACCAATGCTCAAATTGACAGCAAATGGCGGCTTGTCATCACGCTTGTTAATCAAGGCGTTTCAGAGCAAGCTTTAGCCGGTGTTGATCTAAGCGACGCTAATTTAAGCCAGGTCGACTTTAAAGGCACAAGTTTGGTGGGAACGAACTTAACCGGGGCCGTCCTTAGTGGTACAAATTTTGCCTTATCACCTCTGGATAATATAAAAATAGATGATGAAGCCCTGCAAACAGCCGATGAAAAGTGGCGACTGGTATTAACCTTGATTACGCGTGGTCCGTCAAATGTGCAGTTGCAGAATAAAGATTTAAGCAAAGCCAACCTAAACGGCTTAAATTTGGCCGGCATCAACCTAAGCCAAGCCGATCTAAGCAATGCCTTGCTCAGAAATACAGTACTAACCGGCGCTCGACTAAACGGCACAAACTTTAGTAAAGGGGACCTAAACGAGGGGAACCTGACCGGTGCCAATCTCTCCAATGCCAACCTCAGCGAGGCAAACCTTGTGGGAGCCGACCTCACCGGGGCCAATCTCGTTGGTGCTAATCTCAGCGGGGCTAACCTTACGAACGCACATCTAACCGGGGCCGATCTCTCAAACGCCAACTTAAGCGGAGCCATTCTCAATCAGACCATTGTCAGCAATGCAAAACTAAATGGAACCACGATGCCGGATGGAAGCACCCACAAATAAAATACACGTTCGCAAAATCTACAACCGGTCTGACTTAAAACGGTTTATTTTGTTGTGTATAATCATACTCGCCGCCTGCGCCGATACCCAGGCCAAAAGCGTCTTTACGCCTACCCCACTGCCAACCCCCACCCGCATCCCGACCCTGACACCGGTTGTTGATCCGGCGGCGCAAACAGCATCGATACCCATCGGGCCTTGTGCCGATCCATATTTGTGGCCCAATCTCCATATCTCCGCCACCGGCAGCTACACCCAAACCCAAACCGAGGCCGCCGGACCGCCCATCTGCCGCATCGCGCCAAACACCTGCGCTTACAACCTGCTGGTCGGCAACTTGGACGCCAACATCATCTTTAAGCGCGAAGAAGAGCCGCCTTTCGACGAAGAAGATATCAAAATGCACCCCGCTGCCCTGCTGCCGCTCAGCCGCTTAAGCGCGATGGTGCAGCAGGAGTGGAACGGCCAATACCAACTGCGCATCACCGACGCCTACGACTCATTGTTGGAACATGACTTAGGCCAGCCCGACAACACCCGCCGGGCCTCCTTGCACTTCGAAGGTCGCGCCCTCGATTTAACCACTTGGCCCATCGAACCAGAGCTTTACAGCCGCCTATGCATGCTGGCCCACTGCGCCGGCTTCGATTGGGTCCACAATGAAGGCGACCACTGCCATGTGGCTATCAAAGCTGAAAGTCTGTGTACAATGTGCAGTAACTAAACATCCCCCTGAAAATACAGAGATGGAGCATCAAAGTTTACTTTGATCCCAATGCTGATGACAAAGCGAGCTTTGTCGCTCCAACAGATTTGTCATCCCCCTCTTAAACTTTTCTTAAGTTCCCCTTGAACTACGGTTAAAGACCCTAGCTATTCTCTTGTGCTATCCTAAACCTACACATAACAAGTTAGCAGTCGTTTCACCTCTAGGCAAAGGCGAAGGCGAAGAAAAGACAAACGCAACTTGGTGAAAAATGCTTTTTCTTAGCCTCAGCCTTAGCCTTAGAAGCTGTTTGAAAAGTCAGCGTTTACAGAGTTGTCCACAGATTGTCACGGACACTTGCGCCTGCACGCAGTGCAGGTGTATTCACTGATTTTTATCACACCTCTGATAGTATCTGTGAAAATCTGAGTCTATCTGTGGACCCTTTTAGGCTTTTAAAACAGTTTCTAAGTACACGTCGGAACATGTTCCTACAGCGTAAGATCACGGCGCAATTGTTGAGTACAATAAAGTGCGCGTTTGGAACATGTTCGTACAGCGCAGAACAATGAAGTGCGCGTTGGAATATATAAAAAATGGGTTGCGTTGCCACAACCCATCTTTTACCCTTTATTCTGATAGCTGACCGCCCGCTTTACGACCGCGTTTACTCCGCGTTTGCTTCCTGACGGGCCAGCCGCTTTTGCATCGCTTCAGGCGTAATGCGATAGACGTCAGAGATGAGGCCCAGCCGCTCCAGCGCAGCGATGACATAGCCTGCGCCATCAACCTGCCACCAGGCTAACCCG
>JAGRBY010000220.1 GCA_020433835.1 Anaerolineae bacterium
CGCTTAGTGGTGCTGGCCTCACCGGTTAAAATTATTCTATTTGGTTCTCAGGCACGGGATCAGGTTCAACCCCACAGCGACCTGGATTTATTGATTGTCGAAAAGGAAGTAACTGACCAATACGATGAAGCCCTACGCTTGGATAGAGCTTTGCGAGACTTGATGTTGCCTCTTGATTTGGTAGTTGTAACAGAAGACCAATTTAACCGGTATGCTGCCGTACCAGGGACCATTTACTACCGCTCTTGCCAAGAAGGGCGCGTTTTGTATGCCCAATAACCCCGTCCAATCTGATAGGAATATCTCTCCTGAGCTAGAAATGGCTCTTATATCGTTAGACAAAGCAAAACAAGATTTGGTGGCTGTCGGTAAATGGCTCACAGATACCGAAATTGCCGATGAGATTTTGGGTTTCCACATCCAGCAAGCTATTGAAAAATCATTCAAATCTGTTTTGTTGCGTCGGATGGTTGATTATCCCCGTACCCACAACTTGAGGTTGCTGATTGACCTGTGTCAGGCCAATGACATTCAAGTTCCTACCAAATTTTTTAAGGTAGATGTCTTTAATCGTTATGCAGTCCAATGACGGTATGATTTATTGCCTTCATCTCCCGAAATAACGCTTGACCGTGAAGATGCCTATGACCTGGCGGAACAAATCTGGAAGTGGGCCAACAATTTAGTTCATCAAGAGTCTGATCCAGGTTGAACACTCCACACGACTCAAGTTGATCCTTATAGACAAAACGGATAAAAGGCGTGCAATCCAGCTCCGTCACTCCCACATGCTTCCCCGCCTACACGAGGACAAGCTTAGCGGGAGTCCACGTCCAAAGAGCCTGCTGGATGCCCGATAAAGACATTCGGGCATGACATAATGCCTTTCATTGGTCGATGTTTATCTGACTTATCTATTAGAAGCCTTTGCCCTCCCACCTAAGATACTCCTTCACCGTTTCAAAATTTGATCTCCCCACGCAAAATTCATATGATAGGACAGTTGCAGTGAGTAAGTAGGGAGTAGGGAGTAGGGGATAGAAAATATTATGCTCTCTACTCCTTACTCCTTCGCTCAAATCTCCAAACCAAGGAACAAACTCTATGGCTTTACCGTCACTCAACCCCATTCCCGATAATATCGATGCGCACCTTCAGCGACTGCTGTACAACCCCGGCGATCCCGACATCGGCCCGTGGCTGCTCGAACTAATCCAGAACAGCGGCCATATGAGTACCGGCGATGATATGCGCTGGCGCTTACTCTGCATGGTTTGGCTGACGGCAGAGTTCGATATCGACAAGGGCTGGCCATATCTCATGTGGCTTAATATGCAAGAGCCGGTAATGTCGGTACACATGAGCCAGATACTTATCGAAGCGGTCGATGACTTCAATGCCCACGTCCAGATGGCCCACTGGATGAGCGAGGCCGATGATGAGCGGTTGACAACCTTCTTTCAAGATTTTCAGCCGATACCGGCCCAGCGCAAAGTTCCGGCGCTGATGAAGGCCCTGCTGACCCAACCCGACCACCCCAAAACCGGCCCGTGGCTTGATATATTTTGTCGCGGCACCGCCACCGATACCAGCAAATTTATGCGCCCCTGGCGACTGTTGGCTGCCGCCTGGTACGCCGCCGCTTACAACCCGGAGCAAGGGTTGGCTTATCTACACGCGCTCGGCGACGGAACCAAACGCTTGTTGCCCGTCGACAACCGGCTGCTAACTGAAGCGGCTGCCGAAGCCAAGGGGCTGGCCGCCCTCACCCAACTCATCGCCGATTGCCCGGACGACCGGGTCAAATCGACTCTGACCGATTTTGGCCACCCCGATCTGGCAGCGGTGGTCGAGACTATCTTCGCCAACCCGCCGGATTACAGCCGGTTGGTCGATGCCGGTAAGCACGCGGCGGACGATGCCACGCTGTTCACGTGGATTTTGACTCAGCTCGAACAGGCCGGACTCAAAGCCGGTTCGGCCAAGCTGCTCGATTTAGCCTGTGGGCCGCTGGCTAGCCAAACCGTGCTGCTGGCTTCAGCCGGGTACGATATCCTTGGTGTCGACAGGGATATCCCGGCGGGTTACCTGCCACTGCCGGGGGTGACGTCGTGGTTCAAACGGAACACCTATAAAAACGCCTGGCAAGCAGCAACGGACGCTTACTACCAGGCCTTAGCGCAGCAGACGAAGATGCCTCTCAGTTGGAAGAAGGTCAAGATCGATTTGGCTGATGTCACCCGCCTTAAGCTACCCGACAACCGCTTCGATGCTGTGATCTGCACGGATTATCTCCAGCATGCGCCGGATGTGGTCGGCTTGCTGGCCGAAGCAGCGCGGGTACTCAAACCGGGCGGGCTGCTTCTGGCCGATATTCGCCCCTTCGCCGGGCTGCACGGCGCGTTTGAAACGGTCGATGCGCCGTGGGGGCATTTGCATTCCGCGTTTGTTTCTACAATTGACAAGCCGCTCAACCGCTGGCGGGCGCATCGCTTTCGAGTAGCCTTGGAAGAGTCGTTCACGATAGAGCAATGGCTATCCGAAGATAATCCGCAAGCGGACAAGTTGCTTACACCCGAACGGTTGGCTGAACTCGCCGACGATTATCAAGCCGAGGAATTACGCTGCCAGAAGATTATCGTCGTAGCCAAACGGCAATAAGGCCAGTAGCCATACGCTTTATGGCAGAAACAGGCTCAACCCATCAGTTTTGTATGAATATCTCCGATGGAGCCAATGAGAACTATACTCAACACGGTCACAAATTTAACTTTTGGTTTTTTGAATGGGACGCAGATTAACGCAGATACACGCTGATAAATATAAAAAATCAGCGTGTATCTGCGTTAATCTGTGTCCAAAAAAATTAAGCTTATGCCCGTGGGCAGTATATCACTCCGGGAATCATAAAGAGCAGCGGCGTCCAAATAAAAAGGAGTGAGGTTAAATCGCTTGAGGCGGTTTAGGCATATAAAAAACCCGATGGGTATCGGGTTTTGAAACAAGAGGCTATTCGCTTATGATGGTAAACGCTTTGCGGCGCTTACCTTTGATCCGCTATAAAGTATCAAATAACGGCCATCGATATCGCCGTGAGATTTAACGGCTAACCATCATCGCGGCCGGAAGGGATAAAAAACTGAAACACATTTTTGGCCGGAACAACCCGCTCTTCGTAATCGCGCACAAATTTGAGCAAACTTTCTTTGCCCTTTGACCATTGTTCGCTGGCTAAAACATCAGGCAGTTCTACACCGTCCTGGGTTCTAAAAACAATTAGCCGGATGGGATAATCGCCATAAGCTGTATGCCAGCCCTCATCCATAATTAAGCCTACGCTTTGGAGTTCAGGTAAAAATTCACCCAAGACGTAGCGATAGTATTCGGCTTCTCGATTTGGTTTTATGTTATAAGATACCAGTAACTTCAGACTCATTATCTAACCTTCATTCGTTCGCTCAGGCGGCTAGAAAAGCCGTAAACCACCGGATAATAGAGGCCACCGCCCCGGAAATTAAATACGATACCGCAAGAACCACCGCTGCCATAATCACCGCTACGGCTGTATTACCCTGCTGTAATTCCAACAACTCGTCAATATCACCTACTAAACGATCAAATATGCCCAGTGAAAAAACAATAGCCGATACTGCTAAAAACAGCCCGAGTATAATCCCCACCAGTTCGCCAACCAACACCCATAGCGGGTTCGACATATCGGCAGTCAAGGGTAGATCGACCGCCGGCTTGAGAATAATGGCGATGCCAACAATAATGGCACCCATAACAATGCCCATGCCCACATTGCCCCGGCGCACCTCACCCCAATCATCCAAATGGCGGGTTGATTTGGTGAAGAGCCAAACTCCAATGTACGAGGCCATAACCCCCAATATCACAGCGATAATAATGTTCGCCACGCTGACAAAAAGCTGGCTGAATTGAGCCATTTTCGGCTCCTTATATATAGACTTAGCAGCTAGATATTATAACATGGCGCTTATAATTCGCCAATCGGCGGTTTATTTTAACACCAGCAGGCAAAAATAGGCACATATGCCGGCTGATTGCATCTCCCTTTATCAAGAGTATAATAGGCGGCTGCACCAAAAATTTGAGGCGGTAAATGTGTGAACGGTAATACCTCTACCAAAATCTATATTATTGTGATTATTATCGCGGCTGTGGGGTTATGCCTGGGAGGAGGAATAGTGTTGTTTGGCTCCGGGCTAACTTTTTGGGTAGTAAGCGATAACGTGACGGCGCGAGCGGACGCCAACGCGCCTGGCCGAGCGGTTTCCGTAGCCAAGGTACCAACCCTACCCACCAACACCGCCACAGCGCCACCAACCAAAACACCGACGCCGCTGCCGACCAATACGTCAACCACGGTGCCGACGGATACGCCCACGGCCACCTCCGTTCCCACCGACACACCAGAACCTTCGGCTACGCCGCAGCCACCCACATCGACGCCTCAGCCCCCAACCGAGACCCCTCTACCAACCGATACATCTACCCCGCTGCCGCCGGAGTTTCCTTTTATCATCAAGGAAAACCTTACTTTTCCAACCAACCATGAGGATTTTGATGTCTTTGTGGCCATTGTAAACCAAAAAAACAAGCCACAGACCGGCTACCGGATTATCGGAACACACGACAGCGGTATGCAGGTGGAGTCGAAAGGCAGCGCTGGCGATTGGTCAGAAAACAGCGGGGCAATGTATTACAAAGCCGGAAACATTAAATTTCAGGTTCTCAACGCACCATCCGGCCAATGGACGCTGCAACTGGTGAACGGGGATAATATACCCGTTAGTCCACCGGCTGTCTTCAATTTCGATATTTATGATCCAAAGTGGTTTTTTCTACTGTATGAGGAGAAGGATTAAGCCGATAACCGGCTGCTTCTGAGGCTGACATAGGGCTAAGTGTTTGCAGCCTCGCCCCCCAAAGCACCATCTGTTTACCGAGCCAATAGGCCAACCCATGAAGCAACGATTGACGTGATGGAATTGGCTCAGCCAAGGCTTTGATCAACCGCTCTTTTTCAGCCCGTTGCATTTTGGATTGGCGCTGCTGCTCGATAACCTTGAAATCCATTTCATACGGAAACATTGTAAAATCCCCCTTACAGGCTTACTGGCTGGCCTTTGAATGCAAAGCCAGCACCCAATGCTTTCTATTTCAGATTCTTTCACTTTACAGGGGAATAGGTACAAAAACCGGGCGTAAATCGATCAAACAATCGATTATATGCCGGTATTGTGAGGCATATTTAACATTTACAAATGGGATCAGAGGGTTGGGCAATGTAAACCGGCCAGTAAATGAAAAAGACCGGGATATTGATCCCAGCCTTTCAAGGAGGAGAAGATTAACTACTGCACGTTCGATAGTGTATAGGAAATCGACGTAATTAACTTGACGCCTCCTTGATGCCCTTTTTTCGCCAACCCTACGCTAAGCTGATGATCAGTCCGGATGATAGGAAAATTCAACAACGCGCCCATCTTCGATGGTTAAAATGGCAACATCGGCATCGTTCCAGCTCTGTCGGCTGGAGCGATAACTAATTTTTCCGGTCATCACCTGCCCTTGAGCATCAAATTGGGATGTAGGGCCAACAAACTTGGTATAAGAGTTCATCGTTTCATCGGCCTGGGCCACGGTCATGCCAACTTCAATACGCTGGAACGCACGCATAAAATGCTTACGTCCATTCCAATCGATAAAGTAAACGATAAGAATGGCGCATAAAAATACGGTTAATAAGGTGAGTTTATAGCGATTGGGTCGCCGCCGGAGCAAGAGAAAGCCTATCAGCAGCCAAAAGGCTGTATAAGCCAGCGTTATGTAGGCGTTAATGGATAGGGCTATCTCCACATCAAAAAGCATAAAGATGCCCAATGCAATGAGTAGGAGCAGCCCCACGCCAAGGACTCCTCCACGGTTTTGGTAGGTGGTTGTCACAATAACTTCTCCTCCCGAGTGAAGTTAATACCATTTAGCAGACGGTGTGGTCAGCATCGTCGCTTCACTACATTTTTATTTTTTTATCTCAACAACAACACCCTCATCGGCCCAATCGAATAGTTCCCTGGAATTCTTCGAGTCGACGAGAATGCAGCCGTAAGTCACACGGTGGCCCAGATCGTCCGTCCAGAGTAAGGTTGTACCGTTACGCGACGGGAACCCATGAAAACCGTTCATAAAATCGGCGGTCGGAACCGGACGATAAATGCCGATAAAATCGGGCATCCACAAATTCCAACTGGCGGCATACGCGTTGGGTTCGTGGCTTTGTACTTGAAAAATACCGGGCGCAGTGGGGCTGGAGGCGATACCGGTGCTAACCGGCCATTCCCATTTCAGATCACCTTTTTCGTAGGCCCACAGCTTCTGCTCACTTAAACTTACCACTAAACGCTTCTCTTTAACGACCGGCAGCGGCAGCAACCCATCGCGTGATGGAATAACAATCTTCTGCCCCGGTGACAGCGAATTTACGCCCGGATTGGCTTGCTCGATCCACGGATACGGAATGCCGTAATCATAGCCGATGCTGGACAGGGTTTCGCCGTATTGAACCGTATGCTGCTGATCGTGATGAAAGATGCGCAGTTCGTCCGTTGTCCAACGTTGCTCGGTAATAGCCTTCGTCACGGCATCAAGCGCTTCATCCGACTTGAGATAACGCTCCGATCCAAGGGCCGCGAGCGGTTCGGCCAGTGTTGCTGCCGCTTTATCGGCATCTATGGACCAATCGAACTTGGCCGAATTCTCTTTATTGAGCGCGATAGATACCCACGATTGCCACTGTTCCGGTTCAAGCTGCAGCGAGAGTGTTTCGTCGCTAAGTGGATCATAAGCCGGGATGTCGATGGTGTGCGCTAAAAATTTATTAGCTTCGGCTACGGGTTGGCTTACGTCGGTTAGATCGGCATAAACAATTTTTAAAGTTAACGGCAGGCGACCGTCATCGAGCGCCTTTAGCGGATCGCTCGTTAGAGTATTCATCGTCGCGTCGATATCAAGTGCCTGGCCCGACACAGCCGGGACAGCCACAACCCGGCCATCGAGCATCTGAATATCGGCGTCAATAGGCTCAACGGCAAAATTGGGAGCAACGGCCTCCAACGCTTGCCGAGCCGGTAAAGGATCAAACTGCCACGTGGGTTCCAGATCTATTCGGCCCCGGTTATCAATAAATTGGCGCAGCATGTCAGGTGATCGGCTCTGCTGATAGGCTAATTTTACCGTTGCTTCGGCATCAAGGCGAATCCCTAAGGCTTCCGGGACAAACGCCTGTTCAAAACCATCTGCGGTCAGCACAATGCCCCCCTTTTGTGATTGTTCCCGCAGCAGCGCCGCGGCTTCAGCCATCGAGCGCCCGCCGATGTTGATGCCGGCTACATGAACGCCGGGTGTGATCACATCGCTGCGATAGAACAAAACGGCACCCGTAATAAGCATCACGATGAGCGCCAGCAGCACGGCGATAATCCAGCCTAAGCTCATGTAGGTTAAACGACGCCATAATGAAGTAGACGCGTGCGGCGGTTCCATATCCGGTTGTTGGGGCCAGTAGGGCCAAATTTGAGGGGGCGTCTGCTCGGGTTGGGGTAATGGCGTTACCGCCACAGGACGAGTCGGCATTGTGGCTCGATTAGGTTTGGCAGGGACGGTTTCTTGATTCATTGTCATGGCTTTATGATGGGTTGTGCTTTCTATAGTAAACGGTTTAGCTATTCTGTCAAAAGTGAGAGCGCAAAAATTTTCGTACTCCCTTAGACAACGTCAAATAGCGTTGCTTTGTTCCAAAAGCCGACTTTGTTCTGTATAGTATAAAACATTTTCGTTTAAAAAACGTTACGGTTTTGGATGACTGTCACCGCTTTTCGAACTGAGTTTAATTTGACTTGATAGGCGGGAGTCGTTATCTTATTAGTACAATGTAAAAATCGTTTCAAAGCTGCGAATGGAGGGTTACATTATTATGGCTCAGAGCAATCCGGAACTGGTCTGCGCATTGCGGACAACCGCCAAACGTCTATCCGATGGAGCAAAATATGAATGGGGACATATGGGCCGCTGCAACTGCGGGCATCTTATCCAAACCCTAACCGATATGTCCGACTATGAGATCGTGCAATCTGTTGATTTTCAATTGGGCGAATGGACTGAACACGCGAAAGATTATTGCGAAGGAACCGGCCACAACGTTGATGATATTTTCCTGACGTTGCAAAAGATCGGTTTTAGCTATGAAGATGTTATCCATTTGGAAAATTTATCGGATAAGCGCATACTGGATCGGTTGCAGGGTGGGCCTCGCTATTTGCTGCGAAATAACGTGCAGGATGTAATGCTTTATATGAACACAATGGCCGATGTTTTAGAGGAAGAATCGGCTTAACCCAAAATTCACCAGGCCAGAATGATAAACGCCCACATTGCTGTGGGTGTTTTTATGCGCTTTGAAAAAGTATCGAAAAATTTCAAAAAACCGTAAATTTTTTCACAACGGCGCGTCAAAAACGTATAATACGGTTAAATCGACACGAACAGTACAACTCTCTATGGAAAGGAAAGCGTTATGACGCACAACGGATCCCTTGCCTCCTCACCGACAGAGGTTCTTATCATCGGAGCCGGCCCGATTGGTTTGGAACTGGCTGTGGCGCTAAAACAAGCAAGCGTTAATTACATTCAGGTAGAAGCCAAACAGATTGGGCATACTATCTCGTGGTGGCCGCGCAATACCAACTTCTTTAGTACCTCCGAGCGCATTGCCATATCCGGCGTCCCCATTCAAAACAACCATCAGGGACGCATCACCGGCGAAGATTATCTGGCTTATCTACGAGGCATTGTTGAGCAGTTTGATTTACACATCAACAGCTACGAAACAGTAACGGCTATCGAGCGCCACGATACGTACTTCAGTATCCAGACAGAAACCTTAACCGAGCCTAAAACCTACACCGCCCGCAACGTGGTAATGGCCAAAGGTGACATGGATATGCCTAACTGGCTTAATATTCCAGGCGAGGACTTACCCCACGTCACCCATTACTTTGGCGATCCCCACACCTATTTTCGCAAACGGTTGTTGGTGGTTGGTGGTCGCAATTCGGCAGTTGAGGCGACTCTGCGCTGCTGGCGAGTTGGAGCAGAAGTGGCCATCAGCTATCGCCAGAAAACGTTTAGCGATCGGGTAAAAGAGCACATTCGCCCCGATCTTTTGGCCCAAATCGAACTGGGCACGATTACCTATTATCCCGAAACTATTCCCATCGAGATCACCCCTCAGCACGTAGTGCTGCAACCTGTCTGCGAGGGGGTACCCACTCAGGACGAGCCGATTATCCATCCCACCGATTTTGTTCTGCTCGCCACCGGATATCGGGCCGATATGGATTTATATGAAAGGGCAGGAGTTACATTAGAAGGCATCCGGCGTATTCCCCGCTTTAATCCCGATACGATGGAAACCGACGTTCCCGGTCTATACCTGGCCGGTACAACAGCAGCCGGTATGTTTCAAGATAGCTATCGCTTATTTATTGAAAACAGTCACGAACACGTTGTCAAAATTGTTAAAGCCATCACCGGCCGGCCGCCCGCAAAAGTCGGCACGATTCCGGCGCGCAGTTATGAATTATCGTTGGAAAAATTCGATACCAATTAATCGCAGGGCCTTCAAGTGAACTGTTGCTAGTAAAGTGGTAGTAAGATCCTGTCACTTTACACAAAAGCCAGGTGACAGTCACTTAAAGGCGTCCAAGTGACTGTCACCTTTATCACTCCATAAGTCCTGACTATCAACACCGCGCTCAATTTTGTGACTTTCGGGCAAAATATTAAGTACCTTTTTCTTACAAATTCGGGACTTTTTTCCCTTATCAAAATTAAAATCATGGCGTATCCTATAAAGGACATGTATTTAACATATTTGATACAGGATGAGTCTGAAGTGATAAAACGTAAGAAATCAATACAATCCATCGTTTCCGCCATTTTATTAATCCTCTTTTTAGCCCTAATTCCTCTCACCTTTGCCGATCATATTGATGCCGCTTCATACAACATGCATCGAGATGGTGAACAAAGCCTACTGTCTTTGTTTCATCCCAACGATGCCCGCGCCGCGTTGACATCGACCGAGGTAGGGCAGCGACAAGATATATCACCATTCATGTTTCTGCTGGCCGGCGGTTTTGGGGTATCTGTTGTGAGTGCAGCATCAATGATGGTATTGCGGATGGGGCCGGAAAAGTAAAGACTTTATCGCGCAAAATCGCCGCGATTATCTTGATTTTTTCACAAAAAACTGTTTGACAAATCATAATCGATATGATATACTTACTCTTCGTTGAGCCAAGTACACCAAACAATAACTCATATCGATTTATTAAAATATGAACTCTCACGTAAATTTCCGTAAGTGTTGGTTAGTTGGATGGTTTACTTGCTGTGCCTATCT
>JAGRBY010000221.1 GCA_020433835.1 Anaerolineae bacterium
TCAAGAACGCGGGCCGGCAAGAGTAAAAATCAAGACGTTATAGAAACGCCAGCTTCTGATTCCCTGAATCCCGACGCTGAAGGAATCTTATCCGACCCTGCTAGACGACTGGAATTTAAACTGAAGCAGCCGGGGATTCGTCGCCTGAGTGTCGGCTACGACTCACTCGAATTTCAGCCGCCGGTCATCGATAAAGCGGCTTATCTCACCCGCCAAAGCTATCGCCAATTTCTGGGCGAACCGGTGCCATTCACCGCGCTTGGACAGGTATTGGCCTGTTTGATGCCGCATCACTTTCCCGGCAGCCCCTTACCGAAATATCGCTATCCGTCTGCGGGCAACCTCTATCCGGTGCAGGTTTATCTCTATCTAAAGCCGGAGCGCGTAGCCGGAGCAGCCGGTGGTTTTTACTATTACCACCCCTTAGAACACCGTTTGATTTTGCTCTCGACCGAGACCAACCTTGAAGATGAGGTCCATGCGGTCATCAATCGAGAGATTTTTGAGCAGTCCGCATTCAGCCTTTTCTTGGTGGCAGATTTGGCCGCAATTGAACCGATGTATGGCTCACTAGCCCGGGATTTTTGTCTACTGGAAGCGGGGTATATGAGCCAGATTCTGATGGAGGTCGCTCCCAGCCAGGCTATTGGCCTGTGTCCTATTGGAGACCTGACCTTTACCGGCTTGCAAGCCCGTTTTGAATTGACGGAACACCATCTGTTACTACACAGCCTTGTGGGCGGTGGGATTTCACCGGAACAGCGCCAAACCTTGCCCCAACCGGAAGCTGCTAACCAGACTGCTTTGTCGGAAGCGGCGATAAAAGCGTATCTGGCTCAAACGTTACCGGCTTATATGATCCCGGCAACATACGTCTTTTTGGATCATTTACCGCTCACGCCCAACGGCAAGGTAGATCGAAAGGCGCTGCCGGAACCGGAAATCCACTTGACCGAACAGGATTTTGTTTTGCCCCAAACCGAGATCGAGCAGACACTGGCCCGGATTGTGCAAACTACGTTACAAATCGATGAGGTAGGGCTGCATCACAACTTCTTTGATTTGGGGGCCGACTCCCTTGGTCTGGTTCATATTCAGGGAGAACTTCAAACCACGTTTGAACAAGATATTCCGTTGACCACGATGTTTAACCATCCCACCATTAGCTCCCTGGCCGCCTATTTAGGAGCCGCCTCCGATCAAAAAATCGCCACTACTCCGGATCAATCTCCTTCCGAAAGAACGGCAGCGATGAAAGCCGTCAGGCAGCGCCGGGAACGACAGCGTCACAACAGAGAAAAAATCAGATAATAGAGGAAGCGTTACAATGAATAGCTTACCCGAAGAATATGGAAATGCTATCGCCATCATCGGCATGGCTGGCCGTTTTCCGGGGGCCAACAGCCTGGAAGCGTTTTGGCAAAACCTACAAGCCGGAGTAGCCTCAACTACATTTTTCTCTGATGAAGCGTTGATAGAAATGGGTGTCAAACCGGAATTACTGGCCCACCCGGATTTCGTCAAAGCCGGAGCCGTGCTGGATAACATTGAAGGCTTTGATGCGGAGTTTTTTGGATTTAATCGCCGCGAGGCCGCGTTGATGGACCCGCAGCACCGCTTTTTTTTAGAGTGCGCCTGGGAAGCGTTTGAAAACGCCGGGATCAATCCGCTCACCTATCCCGGTCCGGTGGGCGTGTATGCCGGGACTAGTGAAAGCAGCTACGAACGCATCAACCTCAGCGCCCACGTTGACCCGGTGGATCGAGCGGCCCAGCTCCAAACATTTCTGGGAAATGACAAAGATCATCTGCCTATTCGCGTTTCTTACAAATTGAACCTGACCGGCCCGAGCCTGTCGGTTCAGACCGCTTGCTCCACTTCTCTAGTAGCGGTTCACTTGGCCGCGCAAGGGCTGCTCAATGGGGAGTGCAGCCTGGCTCTGGCCGGTGGGGTTTCTATTCGACTGCCGCAAGCCGGTTACATCTACCAGAAGGGGTTGATTACGTCGCCAGACGGTTACTGCCGCTCATTTGATGCCCAAGGCGAAGGGGCTATTTTTGGTAGTGGTCTGGGCGTTGTGGTACTGAAACGACTGGACGATGCCCTGGCCGATGGCGATCGCGTCGAGGCGATTATCAGAGGGTCGGCCATCAACAACGACGGTGCCCGAAAAGTGGGGTATACCGCGCCCTCGGAGGAAGGCCAGGCCAGAGTAATTGCTGAAGCATTGGCCGTAGCCGAAGTCGAGCCGGAAAGTATCAGCTACATTGAGGCCCACGGCACGGCGACCCCGTTGGGCGATCCGATTGAGATTGCCGGATTAACGCGTGCCTTCAATACTTCAAAACAGCAGTTTTGCGCGATTGGATCGGTTAAATCCAATGTCGGTCATTTGGAAGTGGCCGCCGGCATAGCCGGTTTAATCAAAACGGTCTTGGCGCTTAAACATAAGATGCTCCCCCCCAGTTTGCATTTTGAAACAGCCAATCCCCAAATCGATTTCGCCACCACACCTTTCTATGTCAACACCGCTTTGCGTGAGTGGACCTCTGATGGTCACCCCCGTCGGGCCGGGGTGAGTTCTTTTGGGATGGGCGGCACTAACGCCCACCTCGTACTGGAAGAAGCGCCGTCTGATTTAACTTTGTTGATTGATGATTGTCGAATAGAGACGTCATCTCAAGATTCAGAGATGCCTGCTGAAATTGATAATCTAAAATCGTCAATCGTCAATCGTCAATCGCTTCAGCTTTTTACCGTATCGGCTAAGACAGAAGCTGCTCTCAACCGGTTGGTAGATCGCTATGAAAAACATCTGACGGCCAACCCGACGTTGAGAATTGAGGATGTCTGTTACACGGCCAATACGGGCCGGGCGCATTTCGATCATCGATTAAGTGTAGTGGCGACCTCTTGTGCCGAACTGCGGGAAAAGTTGAGACAACATAGAGAGGGACTGAAACCGGAGGGTGTTTGGCAAGGTCGGGCTTCTGAGCCACCCCCCCATTTGCAGCAGACCCAAACGGATGAGCCTCTAACGTTACACCGTTTAGCCGAACGATATGTGACCGGTCTAGACATCGATTGGGCTGGCCTTGATGCGAATGACGCTAAACGCCATAAAGTGGTGTTGCCCACCTATCCCTTTGCCCAAGAGCGATGCTGGATATCAAACAATGAACAAAACAATTCATCCCTCATCCCTCATCCCTCATCCTTTAAATTACATCCTCTGGTGCATCAGAATATCTCCGATCTGGTCGAGCAGCGCTTTCGCTCTGTGTTTAACGGGGAGGAATTTTTTCTAAAAGACCATCAAGTGCAGGGTCAAAAGGTGTTTGCGGGGGCGGCCTATCTGGAAATGGCCCGAGCCGCCGGGGAGATGGCGGTTCGCGATAAGGCTATCACCCAACTCAAAGATGTGGTCTGGGCCAGGCCGATCATCGTCGATGATGAACCGCTGGAGACGTATATCAGCCTTTATCCCGATGAGACGGGAGAGATCGCCTTTGAGGTTAGCCGTGGCGAGCCTCCCCAGCGAGTCGTCCACAGTCAGGGGAAAATAACGGTTGAGGCCGTGAGTTCCCCTGAGCCGTTAGATATCTCTGCCATTCAAGCTCGCTGTCCGGCGACTCTGTCCGGGGCAGATTGCTACCCCTATTTTGGTGTACAAGGGCTGGTGTATGGCCCGGCTTTTCAAGGGCTGGTGCAGCTCAGCTACAGCGAACGCGAAGCCTTGGCCCATCTACGGTTGCCCTCTGAAGTCACTGACGAAACGTATGAACTCCATCCCAGCCTGCTGGATGCGGCTTTGCAAGCGACTATAGGGTTGGCTCTAAGCCAACGGCCTAAAGAACTTCATCTGCCTTTTGCATTGCAGTCCCTAACCATTCACCGAACGCTGCCGGAACGGGCCTATGCCTATGTACGGTACAGCGACAGCATCGAGCCAAATGGGCCGCTGGTGAAATATGATATTACTCTGGCTGATGAACAAGGAACTGTCTGTGTGGTCTTTCAGGGTTTTACCGGGCGAGCTATGTCTACTCCCTCACCAAATGAGCTTTTTTATAGTACACCAAGCTGGCAGGTTAAACCTCTAACAGCTGGCGATGACGAAATCGGCGAGCCACAAAGGGTGAATACTTCGCTATGGGTGGCCGGGTTAAAGCCGCCGACCATTGAAACCATCGCCGCAACCTTCGCACAGGCTGAGGTGATAGCGCTAAATCCGGCAGAAGACGTGATCAGTCTGGTGCAACAGGGTTGGTCTCAACTCAAAATCCTCATTGAGCAGCAGTCCAGAACAATACATCAAATTTTAGTCGTGGTGGCCGATACCATTGCCCCCTATCTCTGCGCCCCGTTGGCCGGTTTGCTAAAGTCAGCGCGTCTGGAACAGCCCCACATCCGGGGCAAAGTCATCACCATCGCCAGTCTGGATGAACAGCGATTGCTGCCGCTACTGAGACAGGAGATGAAAGGAGACACCTTGCATGAGGTGGAGATTCGCTATGATGATTCCGGAACCAGAGCTGTTAAAACGCTGAGTGAGATCGAGCCTGCTCCTCAAGAAAAAATGGCTTATCTCAAGCCCAGCGGAGTGTATTGGATTACCGGCGGCCTGGGGGCGCTGGGCCGTATTTTCGCCCGCCACTACCTTGAACAAGGTGAGACCATTACGATTATTCTGAGTGGCCGATCCGCGTTAGATGAAATCGGCCGGCAGCACCTGGCGCAATTGAACGATGTAGGCGGTAAGGCTACCTATTTGCAGGCCGACATTAGCGTGAGGACCGATGTTGATCGAACGCTGCACATTATCAGAGAAAAGTACGGGCCACTCAACGGCATCGTGCATTGCGCCGGTATTATCAACGACAGCTTGATCATCAACAAGTCTGAAGCAGATTTGGCGGCGGTGCTGGCTCCGAAAGTGATCGGAACGCTTAACCTTGATGCCGCGACCCGGAGCGAGCCGCTTGATTTTATGGTGCTGTTCTCCTCCATCGCCGGGGTGCTGGGCAATGTTGGGCAGGCTGGATACGCGGCGGCGAACGCCTTTCTGGATGCCTTTGCCCAGCATCGCCAGACCTTGGTGACCGAGGGCTGGCGACAGGGCCGAACTTTGTCCCTCAACTGGCCTTTGTGGGCCGAGGGCGGCTTGACGGTCGATGATCAGACTGCGGCGTGGTTGACGCACGAAACGGGCCTGGCTGCGCTTGATAGCCAGGCAGGTATCAATGCGTTTGAAGTCGCATTGGGCCTCAAGCATGTCAGCCAGATAATGGTGCTGGCCGGCGATCGGCCAAAAATCAAGGCGTATCTTAGTAGCTCTGCTGATCAGGTGTCCGACAGAGAAGCAGGTAAGAATCTTGATATAGTAGAAAAATTCGCTTTGACCGAGGCCGCCGCTGAATATTTGAAGGAAATCTTAGCCGGAGGCTTAAACCTGCCGGCCGATCGCGTGCAGGCCCATGCTTTGTGGGAAACATACGGCATCGACTCGGTGATGGCGCTGAGTCTGACCCGCCGGTTGGAGCAACACTTTGGCGAGCTGCCCAAAACGCTGTTTTTTGAATACCGGTCTCTGGCGGAATTGAGCCGCTACTTTGTTGAAGCCCATACGGCCCATCTGCAAAAATTGCCGGGTATCGCGGCTGAAAGCGCGTCGCCAGAGAAAACGACAGCCCCTATCTCAACCTCTGCGCCGCGTCTAGTTTCACAACGACAGCGTTGGTTGTCCCGGCCAACAGCAGATGCAACCCTCCCCCCTGACGAGATTGCCATTATTGGACTGAACGGTCGTTATCCCATGGCCGACAATCTGGCTGAATTCTGGGAGAATCTGAAGCAAGGTCGAGACTGCATTACCGGGGTTCCGCCTGAACGATGGGATCACGATCACTATTATGATCAGGATAAAACCAAGCCGGGCCGGAGCTACAGCAAATGGGGCGGGTTTATGGCCGGCGTCGATCGGTTTGATCCCCTGTTCTTCAATATTTCACCCCGTGATGCAGAGCGAATGGACCCGCAGGAACGTCTGTTCCTGGAAACGGCCTGGGCCACGCTGGAAGATGCCGGCTACACCCGTGAGACGCTGTTTCGCCAATTGGGCCGTCGCGTGGGTGTTTTTGTGGGGGTGATGTGGGGTGAATACCAGTTGTACGGGCAGGCCGACGTTCAGACAACGTCCTCCTATGCCTCCATTGCCAATCGGGTCTCTTATTATTTTGATTGGCAAGGGCCGAGCCTGGCCGTGGATACGATGTGTTCCTCTTCGTTGACCAGCATCCATCTGGCTTGTGAGAGTATTAAGCGCGGTGAATGTGCGGTCGCGCTGGCCGGCGGCGTCAATATTTCCATTCATCCGAATAAATATCTCCAATTGTCGCAGGGACAATTTGCCTCAAGTGATGGTCGCTGCCGGAGCTTTGGCGAGGGCGGCGATGGCTATGTGCCGGGCGAAGGTGTGGGGGCCGTATTGTTGAAACCCCTGGCCCAGGCCGAGGTCGATGGCGACCAAATCTACGGAGTGATCAAAGCCTCGTGCCTCAATCACGGCGGGCGGACGCATGGCTACAGCGTTCCCAACCCGACGGCGCAGGCTAATTTGATCGGAGAAACCTTGCAGAAAAGTGGGGTGAGCGCCCGGACCATCAGTTATGTGGAGGCCCATGGGACCGGCACGGCTCTGGGTGACCCCATTGAGATCAGAGGGTTGAGCCAGGCCTTTGGCAGCGAACACAATGCCGGTCCGACATGCGCCATTGGCTCGGTCAAATCGAACATCGGGCATTTGGAGGCAGCGGCGGGGATTGCGGGCTTGACGAAAGTGCTTCTACAGATGAAGCATCTACAGTTGGCGCCATCGCTGCATGCGGAGACACTCAATCCGCACATCGATTTTGCAGCAACCCCGTTCAAGGTACAGCGGGACCTGACAGCCTGGAAACGTCCGGTCGTTGAAGTTGATGGAACGCAGCGAGAGCATCCGCGACGGGCCGGCATTAGCTCCTTTGGCGCAGGAGGGGCCAATGCCCATCTGGTCGTAGAGGAGTATGTGGATCAGGGGGTAGGGGTCAGGGATCAGGGATCAGGAGGAGGCCCGTACCTGATTGTGCTGTCGGCCAGAAATGAGGAGCGACTGAGAGCCTATGCGACCAGGATGCTGGATTTTGTCGAGGACAGCCTTGATATTTCACTGGCAGATATGGCCTACACCCTACAGGTAGGACGCGAGGCGATGCCGGCCAGGCTGGCTCTGGTTGTCACCGATGTTGAGGATTTGGTTGAGCGATTGCGCCGCTATGGCCGACAGATAACGCCTATCGAAAATCTATACCAGGGGAACATCCGAACCTCGACCCTCGAAGCAACCCGCCTGGTCGAAGGTGAGGTTGGAACAGCCTTTATGAAGATGGTTATTGATAACCGAGACCTACCGAAACTGGCCCAACTGTGGGCATCCGGCGTCGATATCGCCTGGTCGATGCTCTATCCGGGTCAAACACCCCGGCGGATCTCGCTACCCACCTACCCGTTTGCCCGAGAGCGGTATTGGATACCAGACACGGCGATGAAGACCGACGAACATAGCGTACTCTACAGTACCCCCATCTGGCAACCGCGAGAATTGGCCGAGCCAATCGAAACATTAGAAACTCATCTGGCCGCGACTGGGTTGGTCATCATCGCCGGGATCGAGCAGTCTGTGGTTGAACCCCTCACTGCTACGTTTGAGCAAGCTCAAATTGTAGCGCTGCCAACTCCGGGGCCGGATACAGTCGAAAATGTCAGCATCTATCTCCATCAGGTTTGGGAGCATCTTCAGACAGTTCTACAAGATAATCCCAGCGCGCCCTGCCAGATTTTGATCGTGGCGCCGGAGACCGATCAGGGCTATATCTATGCTCCTTTGGTCGGATTAATGAAAACAGCCTGCCTGGAACATCCCAACATCCAAGGCAAAATCATCACGATTTCCAACCTGGCTGCAATGCCTCCCAACAATCTTATCACGCTGCTCCGTCTTGAGGCCCAGCCCGATACGTTTCAGGCTATTGAAGTCCGATACGGCGACGGACGAGCGGTGAAACAGTTGGTTGAGATGCCGCCGGCGCAGATCGGGCCGGAGCGAACGTGGCTCAGGCCAGGAGGCGTCTATTGGATCACCGGCGGCTTGGGAGCGTTAGGACGAATTTTCGCTCGGTACTTGGTTGAACATGGTGAGGCGATCACGGTCATCTTAAGCGGCCGTTCCCCGCTGGGTAAAGCCGGACAGGAGACGTTGGACAAACTCAACGCGACAGGAGCCGCGACCGTCACTTACCTACAAGCCGATGTCAGCCAGATTGAGGATGTTGAGCGGGTTGTTGAAACCATCAAAGCACGCTACGGGGCACTGAATGGGATTATTCACAGTGCGGGCCTGCTGAGGGATGCCTTTATCTTGAAGAAAGACTTAGCCGAGATCAATGCGGTTTTGGCTCCGAAAGTGGCCGGACTGGTGAATATCGACGCCGTGACCCACGAAGAAACGCTGGATTTTATGGTTCTGTTTTCCTCCATGGCCGGTGTACGGGGGAATATCGGGCAGGGTGATTATGCGGCGGCGAATGCGTTTCTGGATGCCTTTGCGGTACACCGGCAGCAGTTAGTGCAGGCCGGGAAACGTAGCGGTAAAACAGTGACAATTAACTGGCCGCTGTGGCAAAGCGGCGGGATGCAGGTAGATGAACCGACTCTGAACCTGTTGCGGCAGCGGACAGGTCTTACCCCGTTAAAAACAGAGGAAGGCCTCCATGCCTTTGAACTGGTGTTGGCTACGGCCGAGAGCCAGTTTGTGGTCACCGCCGGCGAGACAACGATGTTAAGAGCTAAGTTGTTCTCTGATGGTCAGTCCGAAAATCGGCTCGATACAGCCAGGAATGTCTGGCCCGTGCAGTTGGAAAAAGTAGAGACCACACCGTTGCGGGAATCCGTTCTATCAGACTTAAGAAAAATGGTGTCGGAATTATTGAAGATCAAACCTCAAGATCTCTCAGAAGATGAGGGGCTGCATGATTATGGTTTTGACTCGGTCACCCTGACCGCGTTTAGCCATAGGCTCAACGAAATCTACGGGCTAGACTTGGCGCCCACCCTGTTTTTTCAATATAACACACTCAGCGCTTTGAGCCTCTATTTAGTGGAGCATCACGCTGACAAGCTGGCGCACCATTATGGAAAGCATCAACCCGCCCCAATTGCTGACGCGACACCCCTCTCCCGAACGCTTCAAGGGCAGACCGGCGCTCAACCTTCTCCCAACAGCGGCTACAAGGAGGAACGCAAGGTAGAGCGCTTACCCAAAGTGAGACGGTTCGCTCATGAGTACCCGGAGGAAAGGGCTGCGGAAAAGGCCACTCCTCCCTATAACAACACCCCGATAGCTATCATCGGCATCAGCGGGATCATGCCCGGATCGCCGGATTTGGAGGCGTTCTGGCAAAACCTAATCACCGGCCAGGATCTCATTACTGAAATTCCGCCCGAACGGTGGGATTGGCGTGATTATTATGGCGATCCGGCCCAGGATCGAACCCAAACCCTTTCAAAATGGGGCGGTTTTATCCCTGATGTTGATAAATTTGATCCCCTCTTTTTCAAGATTTCCCCCAAAGAGGCGCAAATGATGGATCCCCAGCACCGCCTATTTCTCCAGGCGGTCTGGCATTGTATTGAGGATGCGGGCTATCGCGCCTCTGACTGGTCGGGGCGACGGGTGGGCGTATATGCCGGCGTGCAGTTTCAGGAATACCTGGCGTTGGCCAATCGGGCCGGGGAAACGAATGCCCCCCTGGTCACCGGCAATTCCCATGCCATTTTGGCGAACCGCATTTCCTATTTGTTGAACCTGAGAGGGCCGAGCGAAGCCATCGATACGGCCTGTTCCAGTTCGCTGGTGGCCATCCATCGGGCCGTCAGGTCGATCCGGAGCGGCGAGGTGGAGAGCGCCATTGCCGGGGGAGTAGCCCTGGTCTTATCGCCGCAGACGGTGGTTGATACCGGTCAGCTAGGCGTATTGTCGCCGGATGGGCGGTGCAAAACCTTTGACCGACGGGCCAACGGCTTTGTCAAAGGCGAAGGAGTGGGTGTTGTTTTGCTCAAACCGTTGGCCCAGGCCCAGGCCGACGGCGATCATATCTATGGCGTGATCCGAGGCAGCGCCGAAAATCATGGCGGCAAAGCGGCCTCCTTAACGGCTCCTAACCCGGAGGCCCAGGCGGAACTCTTAGTGAGCGCCTATGAAGATGCAGCCGTTGACATTGAAACGGTCGGCTATATTGAAGTCCACGGAACCGGCACCGAATTAGGCGATCCGGTCGAGGTCGAGGGCTTAAAGCAGGCATTTCAGACGCTGCGCAGCCGACAGGAGCAGGCCGTCGACAAACAGAACTATTGCGGCCTGGGAGCGGTCAAGACCAAT
>JAGRBY010000222.1 GCA_020433835.1 Anaerolineae bacterium
AAAAATATGAAGTAGCTGCCTCGCGGTCAACCGCGAGGTTTTTTTTACCTTGCGGGATCGGGTTTTGGATCGGTTTAAGATACGGTAACGGTACGATTGAAAGATATAGTGGTACTAACAAAAGAACATCTGTAATAAAGACTCACAACTTGATTGGAGGACCACGATGTCGATCATGATGCAAAAAACCTTTTATGATTTTGCCGGTGCTCGCAACCGAATTTTATGGGAACGTATTTCGAACATCATTACCAACAAACCCGGAAAATTGCTTTCGTTTTACGAAGTGCAGCAAGCACTCAGCCTTCATATTTCAAACGATAAAGGCTTGCAAGAGGTTTCTATTGATCAGATTGTAGGTAGTGTTGGGCGGCATCAAGAATTTACGCGCTCGTTTTTGCCGAAAAATCAATATAGTGAGCAGCGTTGGTGCCGGGTTGATGGCGTTTATTATCAAAAAGGATTCGAGCCAATCCGCGTTTACAAGGTTAGCCACGTTTATTTTGTCGTCGATGGGAACCATCGTGTTTCGGTTAGCCGAAGCCATCATATAAAAACAATTGAGGCTTATGTTGTTGAATATCCTTCTGCGGTAGACATTTTTGCCGGTGATGATATGATGGCTATCCTGAAAAGATATCATAAGGCGTCTTTGAAATAGAGGGACTTGCTCAAGATTAACGTCTGTATATATAATGAAGCAAGTGTTGTTATCAGCATAAACGTGATGAACAAATTCTCATTGGCAGAGGTACAGATAATTGAGTGAATTATGCAGCTAACGCCACATCTGCTTCTTAACGCCTACTATCAGGGCGTCTTTCCTATGGCTCACGACGACGGAAATATTTATTGGTATGATCCGGACCCTCGGACGATTATTCCGTTCGATACATTTCACGTTCCGCGTCGCTTGGCCCGAACTATACGGCAAGAGGACTTCGAAGTTCGGTTTGATTACGATTTCCGAGCGGTGATGGTAGCTTGCGCCCAACCGGCTCCTGGCCGCGAAAAAACTTGGATCAATGATGAAATTATTGACAGCTATACCCAACTTCATAAGCTAGGTTTTGCCCACAGTGTCGAAACGTGGATCGATGGTAATTTGGCCGGTGGATTGTATGGCGTTTCGCTGCAAGGGTTGTTTGCCGGTGAAAGTATGTTTAGCCTGGCTCCAGATACGAGCAAAATCGCTCTTGTTTATCTTGTTGAGCATTTGCGTAGGCTGGGCTTTGTTCTCATTGATACACAGTTTATGACCCCTCATTTAAAACGGTTTGGCGCTGTTGAAATTCCCAGAGCGGAATACAAACGGCGGCTCGCAAAAGCGCTCCAAGTTCAGGCTCGTTTTTAGAAGCTGTCTGTTTTCTGGTTACTCTACTCGAACCACCCTGACCGGCACGCGGGCCTGAAGGCTATACAGATCGGGTCGGGTATCGTACATCGGGCGAACACTGCCGATTTCAAGCTGCTGCTGAAGGCTGGTTAAATCTAATTCGCCGATGACTACGGCTTCGACGTTGGGTTCAGCTTCGGCAATTTTGGCTTCTAGCGGAAAGGAGACGTCGCTGGGCGAAAAGATGGCCGATTGGCCGTAGTTGATCAAATACGAGCGCACCGTGTGTAGATTGCCTACATTACCCGACAAGACCACGTATACAATGTTTTCTACTGCCCGCGCTTGGGCGCAGTAGCGCACGCGAAAATATGCTTTTTTATCTTCGGTGCTAAATGGCACAAAGATAGCCTCAACCCCTCTTTGCTTGAGCAAGCGGGCGACTTCCGGAAATTCAATATCGTAACATATTTGAATGGCAATACGACCCAGCGGTGTGTCGAAAACTTTTATCTCTTCGCCGGGTACAACACCAAAACTTCTGCGCTCGTAAGGGGTAATGTGTAATTTGTCTTGCGTATAGACATTGCCGGAGGGCGTAAAAAGGTGGGCAGCATTAAAAAGCTTATCATCGCGTAAGGTCGGTTGGGAACCGCCAACGATGTAGATATTGTGCTCAGTGGCTAATGACTGAAACAGTTCAACATAGCGCGGGGTCAATGCCGATAGTTCCCGAGCGGCTTCGCGAGAGGTTAAGTGGCGCGGCATAATCGAGAACAGTTGAGCCGTAAAGTATTCCGGCATGATCAAGAAATGACAGTGATATTCATCGGCCGTATCAACAAAGAAGCGAACATTTTGCTCAAACGCTTCCCAGGTTTCGATTTTGCGCATAAGGTATTGGGCAGCCGCCACCCGAATTTTGCGCACGGGACGTCGCATGGCGGCTGCGGCAATCTTGCGTCGCTCTGGTTTAAAGTCGGGGTTGGGAAATTCCAGTAGGGTGCAGTAATTCATGCTTGGCTCGTCACCCAGAAAATCGAGTAGAACCCGTTTCACGGTGTAGCCTGTTTTCAAGTGAGCATTGAGAGAAGGATCGGTTAACCGACCTTGGATGACGGCCTCGACATACTCTTCGGCTGTCATTTTGCCGGCCTGCTTCTGGTAGCCCGGAATTCGACCATAGGCGACCATGCGGCGCAAATTGTAGCGCCGCAGCAGCTTCTTGCGCTGGATGTATAGCTGTTTGGAGACCCCCTGCCCCCGAAACTCAGGCCGAACGGCAATATCCGCGCCGTAGAGCGTGTCACCGCTGGGGGTATGGTTGCTAAATGTTCCAGCGCCGGTAATTTCTGAGTAGGTGTACCATTCGGCCTCATCATCAATCTGCACAATGAGTGATGTCGTGTAGCCAACGACCTGACCGTTGACTTCGGCTAAAAATTGGCCCTCGGGAAAGGCGCTTTGCTGCATAGTATAGACCCGCTCATCATACCAGCTTTCATCGGTGTATTCCGGGTAGGCGGCCTTGTGACAATCGACAATGGCGGGGATATCCTCAGGTGTCCAGAGACGAACACGAACTTTCAATTTTCGTTTTTGAGGCATAACTGTTAAATTCCAGTATTACTGAGACTATTGGCGGCAATTTCCAAGGCTTGACCCAGTTGAGGGTGTTCAACTTTGAAGTGAATAATGGCTTCGTCCAGCCGTTCGCGTAGGCTGAGATGGTGTTCCCCTTCCGGTTCATCGAACATTTGTTGAATTTGGTCGTTCAGTTGATCGAGCAGTACTTGTTTCTCGGATTCAGTTTTGGTTTTTTTAATTTCGTCTTGAAGCCGTTTAAGCGAGTCATTCAATTCTTGCTTTGGCATTTGATATCTCCTCATAGGTGGTTTGATAGTGTGTTGGTCGGTTGGTTTGATGATAAAAACCCACTTATAAACCATCAAACTATCTAACTGGTCAATATTTATTAGACTGTGGTGGCTGGTCCCCATTGTACAATGGCGCTGGCCCAGGTCAGGCCGGCCCCAAAGCTTACAAGTGCTATTTTATCGCCGTTTTTGATTTTGCCTTCTTCAAGGGCTTCCACCATAGCAATAGGAATGGATGCGGCGGAGGTGTTGCCGTAATTCTGTAGATTGACAAAAACTTTGTCGGCATCGAGCTTCATTGAGCGGACAGCCATATCGATGATGCGGGCGTTGGCTTGGTGAGGAATGAGCAGATCCATATCCTCTAAAGTGAGGCCGGCGTGGGCTAGAGCCGCCTGGGTTGATTTTGGCAAAACGCGCGTAGCGAACTTAAAAACCTCACGGCCATTCATCCGCAGGAAATTTTTGCCTTGCTCAATGACTTCATAGCTCATCGGGTCAGCCGAGCCGCCGCCTTCCATCATCAGGTGATGACTGTCAGCCCCGTTGGAGCCAAGATCGAAGCCGAGGACACCTTGAGGTGTTTCGCTGGCAGTAAGAACAACCGCACCGGCACCATCGCCAAAGAGAACGCAGGTATTGCGATCGTTCCAATCTAAAAAGCGGCTGACCAACTCGACGCCGACAACCAAAATATTTTTGAAGGCACCGTTGATGATAAACTGATGGGCTGTGACCAAGGCGTAGACAAAGCCGGTGCAGCCGGTTACCAGCGTAAACGCCGGGCAATCAGCTTCGAGCATCGCCTGTACGTTGCTCGATACTGCCGGTACGTGATAATCGGGCGTTGAGGTGGCAACAATGATCAGATCGACATCTTTGGCGGTGAGACCGGCTTCGGCCAGGGCTTTATGCGAGGCCGCTATCGCCATGGTGGCTGTTGTCTCATTTTCGGCAGCTATGTGACGTTGTGCGATGCCGGTTCGCTGCATGATCCATTCATGGCTGGTATCAAGGGTCTTTTCCAGATCGTAATTGGTAACAATACGGGGCGGAGCGTATTTGCCCCAGCCGGTGATGCGGCTGTATAAACGTCCCATAGAAGTGTATTTTCCTCCTCGAAATTTAAATAGGTTGCTCGCGCTGTCTTAGAACGGCTAATAGGACTCCTAATGATACCACAAATGCAATGGTGACCAAAGTGTAGAACAGATCGCGGGTGGGGTCAGGCGGAACGTACCCCTCGACTTTGCGGATATGCGCGGTGGTTAGTAATTCTCGTTTCAGCTCTTCCTTGTTGGCTGGTGAGATCGATTTAATGGTCGATTGGACCCGCTCGGCTACATCCAACAGCGGGCCTAGCTCATCGTCCGATTCGGGTAGAAGTTCGAGATAATCATTGCTGGTAGCGTTGCCTTTTAGTAACTGATCAGCGTGCGCTGCTAAAATTTCTTTGAGCATTTTTTTGTCCAAAGTACAGTCTCCTTGTACGTTAAGGTGCAGTTTACTTCACTTTCCTCAAGTTACCGTCTAGCTGCCCAACCTGGGCATTGGTTGAAATAATATCGCAACTTGAGTTATTTAAACCGGATAGGTGACAAATCCAACCGAACCGGGTCCAAAGTGAACAGCGAGTGAAATAGCCAGCTCGCTAATGATCGTGTCCTGGCAGTTAAGCCGTGCCTGGGCCTGTGTCACAATATTTTCCGCCTGCGGCCGATCAATGGCATGGGCAACAGCCAGATGAACCGGTTGATCACCAACTGTCTCGTACGCCAAGGCTATCATACGGCTTATAGCTTGTTTTTGGCCCCGAACCCGATCTAAGGGAACCAATGCGCCTTCATTGACACCAATAATCGGTTTAACGTTGAGTACCGAGGCCAGGGTTTCGCGGATGCGGCCAACCCGGCCACTCATGCGGGCATAGCGTAAATCTTTTAACAAAATGAAAACATTCATTTCCGAGCGTCGGGCTTCCAGATGCGGGACAAGCTCGGCCATCGACCAACCTGCTTCAACACATTGGGCGGCTTCTCGAACCATCATGCCCAACCCCACCGAGCTGGTTAAACTGTCGAGCACGGTTATGTTGGCTCGACCGGCTAACTGTTTGGCGGCCAACATGGCCGATTGCCAGGTTCCGCTTAGTTTACTGGTTAAATGAATGGCTAAAATTTCGTCTCCATCGGCAGCTAAGGCTGTAAAAAGTTCGCAGAATTGGCCGACGGACGGCTGTGAGGTAGTTGGCAGCGAGCCGGTGTCTTCGATGCGTTGGTAAAACGTTGCGGGGTCAATCTCGATGCCTTCGCGGAGTGTTTCTTGCCCAAATTGAATATTGATCGGGACAACTGTAATCGGGTAGCGATTGCGTACCTCGGCAGGCAGATCGCAAGTTGAGTCGGTTACAAGTTTTATCACAGTGTCACCTTACTGGGGTGATTCGTCGTCGTCGTCTTGGACTTCGACAATAAGATTTTCATGCTCGGCTAATAGCCCTTTCAACGCCACCAGCGTACGATGGTAGAGCGATTTGATGGCTCCTTCGCTGCGCCCCATTAATTTGCCGATTTCAGCATTTGACATTTTTTCGGCAAATTTGAGCGTAAGGAGTTCTTGTCGCTCCGAAGGTAGTTTTTGGATGGCATCTAATAAGATATCTCGTCCATTTATGCGTTCGGCGGCCTGCTGCGGGGTTTCTTGCTTGGCACGATCAAAGGTAATCTGATCGAGATCAACTTCTTGCCTTCTTTTACGGTCGCGATGCCAATTGGCAACCAAGTTGTGAGCAATGCGATAAAGCCAGGCCGCAAAAGGCGAGCCTTTATTTTTATAATTAGGAATATGATTAAGCGCGCGAAAGAAAACTTTCGCGGTTAAATCTTCCGCTTCATGGTGATTACCAACCCGATAATAAATGTAACTATATATCTTATCAACATATAGCTCATAAAGTTTGCCAAATGCATCGGGATCGTTTTTTGCTTGTTCAACTAACTGTTCTTCGTCAATACTTTCTAACGTCATTGCTCTCCAAAAAAGAGCGCCAAACAGTCGGTGATTAAAGCTAAAACGACTCCATAACAAAGGCAGGTCTCTAGAGACCTGCCTCGTTAATGCCCTGTTTAGCGTTTAAACACCGTATAGCGCAATTCGTTACATTATTTTACGTGGAGTTTAGAAAAGTTTAAGTTTGCCACATGGCAACCATGCTATCATTAAGCAGGGCCGAGAGCTTACCGATACTCTCCTCGCTCATTTCAGCCAACTGGTACTGAAATCGTTGGGTGTGGGTGGTTAATTTTTCTAGAAGTGTTTTATCTTCCGCTTCTTGATGCAGACAAGAACCCAGGCTTAATCCGGCTAACGAAGCCAGACCGATTTGCCCATTTATAGATAAGCTTTCTAAAAAAGGAGTCATATTGGTATTGCGCATACGCTCAATATTGAGTAACAAAATAGAAATCATTTCAGCGCAATAATTGAGAGGAGTTTTTGTATCAGGCAGGGTCGATAGGGCCTCGCTTAAAGTTTCGGTGGTGCACGATTGGCGAGACTCGTGCAGGCGTTTTAGAATATTTTCTTTAACGCGCTGCCAATCGGCGCTGTAGCGCATCTCGTCGCGGAGTTGGGTTAAAAATTGGGCGGCTTTATGGGTTGGGTAAAAAACCACTTGCGAACGCCCTGGACCGGCTTGATCATCATTGAGGATATAATCAGAAGCAGCTACCCCCTTTTCTTCTAAAACTTTCAACATATCGTAAGCCGAAAATTTATTAACGCCTAATTTGTTAGCGACAACAGAATAGTGTACAGGTCCTTTAAATTCTCTATAAAGTTCAAATAGATTATCTAGGAACGCTTGTTGTCGAGGAGTCAGTTTCATTCCAAACACTCCTTACATGGGTTTATTAAGGTGTATACCAAAAAGGCCAAACATTAGCGAATTTTACTCGTAACCGGCAACCTTGTCAATAAACTTTTTCCGCACTGTTTGATAGCGCCTGTAGGCGGGTAAATGGTGTTTCACCCGGTGACAGTTATGTGAGAGTCACCCCTTTCTTGATCAAGATGTGCCTGTGTCTGGTTATGCGCCACAGCATGCCTCAAATTTCAAGCATAACTAATAACGGTACGGAGGGTTTTATTATTTGAGGATTTTAACTATAATCCAAGTTTATTGTCAATTCAATTTAGGGTCATCAGGAGGATAGTTACCTATAATGTCTTTCAATGGAAATGGTAGCGGAAATGGCAACCGACGCCGAGTAGTGGTGACGGGTATGGGAGCCGTTAGCGCTCTTGGGAATAATTTGGAATCGACCTGGGCTGGAATGATGAATGGGGAATGTGGTGTTGAACCGATTACACGTTTTGATACCACCGACTACCCTTGCAGTGTTGCTGCCTGTGTGAAAGATTTCAATCCCTTGGATTATCTTGAAAAACGAGACGCCCGTCGCATGGCTCCATTTTTACACTTTGCGGTTGGCGCGGCTCAGCAGGCTATTCAGGATGCCAATCTTGATTTAAGTTTGGAAGATCCCACCCGTATAGGTGTAGAAATCGGCAGTGGAATTGGCGGCTCCGACGTGGTAGAAGATCAACGTATTCTTTTAGAAGCAAGAGGGGTTCGCAAAGTCAACCCGGCGACCATTCCGGCTTTATTGGTGAGTATGCCCGCCTGTTTTGTGGCAATTACGCACAATATCCGAGGGCCGGTTAATTCGTCGGTGTCGGCCTGCGCCACGGGTGTGGCCGGTATTGGCGAAGGGATGCGTCGCATTATATGGGGCGATGCCGATGTGATGCTCGTCGGCGGCACCGATGCGGCTATTACGCCTCTGGTCATTGGCGCGTTTGGGCGACTGACGGCGTTATCCGGCCGCAATGCTACACCCAAAAGAGCCATTACACCTTTCGACGCCAGCCGCGATGGTACGGTTATCGGCGAAGGCTCAGGCGTGTTGGTTTTAGAGTCGCTGGAGCATGCCCAAGCCCGTGGAGCCAGAATACTGGCCGAAGTAAAAGGCTATTCGTTGACCAGCGATGCCTATCATATTTCATCCCCCCGTGAAGACGGCAGCGGCGCAACCCGAGCGATGAACAATGCGCTTAATGACAGCGGTCTCAGGGCCGAAGAAATTACCTATCTCGCTGCGCATGGCACCGGCACGCCAATTAACGATCCGCTTGAAACCAAAGCTATCAAGGCTACATTTGGCGAAGCAGCTTATGATCTGGCTATTAGCTCGATTAAAAGCATGCTGGGCCACACGTTGGGCGCCGCCGGAGCGCTGTCGGCCATTGCTGCGGTTAAAGGTATGCAAGAGGGATATATTCCGCCGACAATCAATTTAGACACGCCTGATCCGGATTGTGATTTAGATTATGTACCCAACGAACCGCGCCGAGCCGAGATCAACGCGGCGATGGTTAACGGCTTTGGTTTTGGTGGGCAAAATGCCAGCTTAGTTTTGAAAAACTGGAAAAATTAGTGCAACTTTTTTCGGGATCGTGCGTAGAGCAATAAAGCCTGGGGTAGTTTCTCAAAAAAATGAAAGAAGGATTGGTAGGGCAAACTTAAGTTTGCCTTACGTTGCCCCACGTTATGAAAATGTAACTTCGTGGAGTTTGTACAATTAACAGTTTAGGAGATTAATTGAGTATGGTCGAAGAACCACGTATGTTTCCCGGTTTAAGTCCCGCAGCCTTTCAACATCCGCTTGATATTCAAGCAACAGCCAGTTTACGAAATGTGCCACTTTTGGCCCCACTTTTAACCGCGATTTCCAGTTCGCTCTTTGAAAGGCAGATGCGGCTGGCCAGCATTGCCAACACGGTGCGGCTTGGCCCCAACCAGGGCGGGAGTCTTTACCGTAAATTTGAGCGAGCCGCTGATATTCTGGATCTGCCGGATTTACCGGAAATCTACGTGAGCAATCAGTATGTTATCAACGCCTATGCTTTTGGAATTGAAAAATACCAAATTACCCTCTTTTCCGGTCTGATCGATGCTTTAACCGAGGATGAGCTAATGGCCGTTATCGGCCACGAGTTAGGGCATGTTAAATGTGAACATATGCTTTATAAGACCATGGCCTACATTCTGCGCATATTTGGCGTAGAATTTTTGCGTACGCTCTTGCCGGCCAACACCGGTACACTGGCTTCTATTCCGCTGCAACTGGCTATCCTCCACTGGGAGCGTATGGCTGAACTTTCGTGTGACCGCGCCGGACTGCTTGTGGTACAGGATCGTGAGGTGGTGGCCAGCGCCTTGAGCAAATTGGCCGGCGGCTCACGCAAGCTTTTGCCGGAGATCAATTTGGATCAGGTACTCAAGCAAGCCGACGAATACGAAGATAGCAGTGGTGGACTGTTGGAGCAGATGTTTAAGGTCAATATGTTGCTGCTGCAAACCCATCCCTTCCCGATAGTACGCACCAAAGAAATTATGAACTGGGGGCTGTCGGAGCAGTATCAAAATATTCTTAACGGCAATTACGCCCATTTTGATGGCGTTCCCATTTTGGCGGCTGTTGAACCTATCAGCAAAGTTTGCCCGCACTGTGATCAACGAGCCAACGCTTCCGCAGCAACCTGTCCGGCCTGTGCTCGTAGTATGAAAGGAGGCAGGTCGGTTTGTACCGCCTGTGGCATCAAAGTCTTCTCTAGCTGGCAGAAATGCCCCGGCTGTGGCGCGCGTTTGCAGAAAGAGGCTGACGAGACGGTAGCCGCATAGGCCAGTCGGAAGTAAGCAGTTTGACCATCTTAGTTGAGACGAAGCGACAATGGAAAATATACGTAGGACAAACTTAAATTTGTCCTACGTATATTTTTTTCAGAAGGGTAAGAAGTAAGAGGATATTTCATGCTTCCTACTTCTTTCATTCTATTTCTGAATAACCTCATTACTCACCTAAAACCGCACATTCCCTCACCCTTTCCCCTTGCAATTCATAACAATGTCTTTCCTTAAAAAAACCTCTAAGTGATCGGCTGTACGCTTCGCCCCAATCGATAGCATATACTACCGGGCCATCGAGCAGAGGGCTATTGGCAGCAAACGACGCGGCGAAATCGCTCCAGCGCTTTACATCTTTGACCAAAATGAGAGCCGGTGTCGAGATTTCGGCCTGTTCGACAGCCTGGAGTGGAGCTGGGGTAATACCATACTTGCCTTTTTGCGCGGCCAGCAGCGGCGGTAGGTGCCAGAACAAATTATAAGCCACCAAACTCACTAT
>JAGRBY010000223.1 GCA_020433835.1 Anaerolineae bacterium
GCTGATTAACCAGCCACCTCTTTTTACGGTATAGAACTCAATAGCTACCAAAAATCGTTTTTTACAAACCCGCGGCCGATTTTAACGCATCGGCTTTATCGGTATTTTCCCACGGCAGGTCGAGATCAACGCGGCCAAAGTGGCCGTAGCTGGCCGTCTGGCGATAGATAGGCCGGCGCAGTTTAAGATCGCTAATAATAGCACCGGGGCGTAGGTCAAAATGTTCGGCGATGAGTTTGGCGGTTTTGTCGTCTTCAATTTTGCCGGTGCCGAAGGTTTCGACGTTGATGCTGAGGGGGCGAGCTACGCCGATGGCGTAAGCCAGCTGAACCTCACAGCGATCGGCAATACCGGAAGCGACAATGTTTTTGGCTACCCAGCGGGCTGCGTAAGCCGCGCTGCGGTCAACTTTGGTGCAGTCTTTGCCGCTAAACGCACCACCACCATGACGGCCCATCCCGCCGTAGGTGTCGACAATAATTTTTCGACCGGTCAGGCCGGCATCGCCCATCGGGCCGCCAACCACAAAGCGGCCGGTGGGGTTGGTGAAAATACGCAGACCGTCGCTGAGCATATCAGCCGGCAGAACCGGATTGATGACATGTTCGATCAGGGCACAGCGGATATCCTCTTGGCTAATGTCAGGCGCGTGTTGGGTGCTGAGCAATACCGTATGAATCTGTTTGGGTTTGCCATATTGATACTCAACCGTAACCTGGCTTTTGCTGTCGGGGCGCAGCCAGGGCAACGTGCCGTCTTTACGAACGTCAGCCATGCGCTTGACCAATTGGTGCGAGTAAAAAATCGGCATAGGCATAAGGGTTTCGGTTTCGTTACAGGCAAAACCGAACATCATCCCCTGGTCACCGGCACCAACCGCTTCAATTTCATCCTCGGTCATCTGGCCTTCTTTGGCTTCCTTGGCTTTATCAACACCCATAGCGATATCGGGGCTTTGGGCAGCGATAGCCAGTTGAACGCCACATGTATTACCATCGAAACCCTTGTCGCTGTCATCAAAGCCGATGTCGTTGATAACGCTACGCACCAGCTTATCGAAATCGACAAAGCCGGATGTCGTAATTTCGCCGAGCAGCATCACAAAACCGGTTTTTATAGCGGTCTCGCAGGCCACGCGCGAATAGGGGTCTTGCTCCATTAAAGCATCCAGCACGGCATCGCTGATCTGATCACACATCTTATCGGGATGCCCCTCCGACACCGACTCGCTGGTAAAAAGCAAGCTGGGGGAGGACATAAACGTTGTACTCATAAAAAATCTCCTTGATTAATCTACAGGACTTATCCAAAAGCCAGGTGACAGTCACTTATTGTCGATAAATCAACGTCTGTGCAATTTTTAAGTAGTTGAATTAGCTCACGCAAGTGACTGTCACCTTCGCACTACGTAAGTATTTCGTTTAAAAACCGCTGTCAGCGGCAACACCAAAAACGATAAGGCCGATGTAAAATCCAACAAAAATGATAATGAGCAGCAAGATAACCGCCCCGGCCGCAATACTCAACCAAGAGAGGCGGCGGGTACGATCCGGATTGAGCGAGTCTTTAGCGGTAAGCAGGCCAATTACGCCCAGGATAATGGGTATAATGGGCATACAATATTGCCCCACCCCAAACGTAAAGCAAGAGAGCAGCGTCATACCACCAACAATAACGCCCACAAAGGCGGCCAGATCATAACCGTTACCTTGAAATATGCTCCCTACTCCTGCTGCTGAGGACATGGGTGAGGGAACCGGGATGGACTCATCATTTTGAGTATCAAAATTATTTTGCATAATTGCTAATGATTATTTGTGAAGAGAGCCTAAAGATTCTATATCGACAAAAATTGCCGATCTTGCAAAAAACAAATTGTGAATTGTGGATTGTGAATAGTGAAGTTGATTTTTCATTCACTATTCACAATTAATTATTAACTGTTCACAATTTCTTTAAACTCTACGATTTTGATTTAGGTACCTTCTTGCCAACTGCTGAGATATTTTTCCTGCTCCGGCGTCAGAACGTCGATGTTAACCCCCATCGACTCTAATTTGAAGCGGGCAATCTCTTTGTCGATTTCTTCCGGAACGCGGTAAACTTTATTTTCCATATTTTTGCCGTTTTGGAAGACGTGAACTGCCGCCAGCGCCTGGTTGGCAAAGCTCATATCCATAACGGCGGCGGGGTGGCCTTCAGCCGCGGCCAGGTTGACCAAACGGCCCTCACCTAACAGGCGAATGTTACGGCCATCGGGCAGTTCGTATTCATCCACAAACGTACGCGGCGTGCGTTTGTCTACGGCCATTTCCTCCAGAGCCGGAATGTTGATTTCCACATTAAAGTGGCCGGAGTTGGAAACGCAGCAGCCGTCTTTCATCACCTCAAAGTGATGTTTGTCGACAACGTGCTTATCGCCGGTGGCCGAGCAAACGAAATCGGCTTGCGGGGCGGCTTCCATCATCGGCATAACCCGGAAGCCATCCATAACGGCCTCCAGCGCCTTAACCGGCTCAACTTCGGTGACGATGACGTTGGCACCCAAACCACGCGCTCGCATGGCGATACCACGGCTGCACCAGCCGTAACCGGCCACCACAAAGACTTTACCGGCGATCAAAATGTTGGTAGCCCGTATGATGCCATCTAAGGTGCTCTGGCCGGTGCCGTAGCGATTATCAAACAGGTGCTTGGTGTCGGCATCGTTCACGGCCATAACCGGGAACTTGAGTGCTCCTTCGGCGGCCATAGCCCGTAGGCGGATAATGCCGGTCGTAGTTTCTTCGGTACTGCCGACAATTTCGGGAATCTGGTTGGTGCGCTCGGTGTGGAGCATGCTCACCAGGTCGGCTCCGTCGTCCATTGTCAGGTTAGGGCGATGATCGAGCGCGGCGTTGAGGTGCTGATAGTAGGTTTCGTTATCTTCCCCTTTGATAGCAAAGGTGGGGATTTCATAAACCGAAACCAACGCCGCCGCGGTATCGTCCTGGGTGCTAAGCGGGTTGCTGGCCGTCAGCACAAGATCGGCACCGGCAACTTGCAAGGCACGGGCCAGGTTGGCGGTTTCGGTGGTGATATGTAAACAACCGCTCATTTTAACCCCATCGAGCGGGCGCTCTTTATGGAAACGGTCCATCAGAGAGCGCATAACCGGCATCTCTTTTAAGGCCCACTCAATACGCCAGCGTCCTTGCTCGGCCAGATTCATATCTTTAATGTCAAACTCTTTTTTGCTCATAAAAAACTCCTTATATAAGTTAGTGCATTTTGAACCAGAGTGGATTAGTCTTCTTCGAGGTAACTTATAAGATCATCCAGTTCTTGGGTATCACCAAAAATTTCGCGGTAACGGTTGGCAATTTGACGCCGATTGTAGGTGTGGCGTTGGGTGCCGTGCTGTTCCAAAACATAAACCGCCGTAATCGATCCTAAACGGCCGGTTACTTCCCAGGGGTAGTTGCGCATAAGGCCGGCGATGATGCCGGCCCGGTAAGCATCGCCCACGCCGGTTGGATCGGCAATGCGGTTGGGTCGGGCCGGGGGAATATCAAGTTCTTGACCATCGACATAGATGATGGATCCCTGCGATCCTTGTGTAACGATGATGGTCTCCACTTTCGACTTTAAATCATCAGTGGTTAGCCCGGTTTTGTTTTTAATCATCTCAAATTCGTAATCGTTGACCATCAAAATGGTGGCCCCTTCGATGCCGCGCACCAGGTCATCGGCTGATAAACGCGGAATCTGTTGGCTGGGGTCATAAATGTAAGGAATTTGCAGGTCGTGACACTCCTGAGCATATTTTACCATAGCCCAGGGATCATTAGGAGAAATGATAGCCAATTTGATGGCGTTATAATCTTGTTCAGCAAAACTAATTTGACCGGATTTGGCCATGGCGCCGGTGTAAAACAGTGCAATCTGGTTGTTGGTTTGATCGGTACTAACGAAGAATGAAGCTGTAAACTCGTTGGGCAGTTGCAGCACACCGCTGGTATCCACGCCCCTGGCCCGTAAACCGGCGATGTACTCGGGCGCATCCTGGCCGACAGTGGCCATCAACAGCGCGGGCTGGTCAAGCAAAGCCAAGTTGTAGGCGATGTTGCCGGCCGTACCGCCGCGCTCGCGGCGCATCGAGTCGACCAAAAAGCTGACCGAGAGACGTTGGATTTGATCGGGCAGAATGTGGTTTGCAAATTGGTCGGGGAATGACATGATGTAATCAAAGGCCATAGAGCCTGTTACAGCCACTTTCATAAAAACTCCTTACTATTGCCTGGCTAACTTATTTTGTTCGGCTTCAACAACACGCCGTAACGTTATATCAAAGGGAGGATACACCACGCTGTGTTCCGTAACAATACCGGTAACATATTTATGAGGGGTCACATCAAAAGCCGGGTTGCCGACTCGCGCATTTTTAGGGGCGATGGGCCGGCCAAAGAGCGTTACATCGGTAATCTCAGCCGGATCGCGCTCTTCGATGGGAATGTCATCGCCGGAAGGCAGGGCTAAATCGACGGTTGAGGTCGGCACCACCGGAAAAAAGGGGATGCCGTTCTCTTTGGCAACAACAGCCAGCTTGTACGTGCCAATTTTATTGGCAACATCACCATTGGCCGCGGTGCGATCTGAGCCGACAAAACAGATATCGATCTGGCCGGTGCGCATATAATGACCGGCGGCGTTATCGGCAATGAGGGTGTAGGGAATGTTATACTGCTCACACTCCCAGGCCGACAGCCGCGCACCCTGTAACGCCGGGCGGGTTTCATCTAAAAATACGTGAATATGCTTACCCTGTTCATTGGCCATCCGAATGACACCGAGTGCCGTGCCCCAATCTACAGTAGCCAGCGAGCCGGTGTTACAGTGGTGTAAAATTGTGGCCCCTTCTTTCACCAAAGCAGCCCCGTTCTCCGCCATACGTTTGTTAATCTCGACATCTTCATCGGCCAATCGCTGCGCTTCGGCCAAAATAGCCTGTCGAACATCATCAACATGCGCAATCTCTTCAGAGGTAGCAACCCGCAGCATGCGCTCGATGGCCCAAAAAAGATTAACCGCTGTAGGCCGCGTCGATCTCAGCAGTGCCGCTGCCGTCTCCAAATCACGCAATAATTCTGTTCGCTGGGCGGCGTTACTTTGTTGCGCCGCCAGCGCCAAACCAAAAGCAGCCGCAGCTCCAATGGCCGGAGCACCGCGCACCGCCATCTCGCGAATGGCAACGGCAACATCATGATAATCGGTAAATGCGGCAACTTCAAAATTTTGGGGAAGCTGCCGTTGGTCAATCATGTTTAACCGATGGTGTTTGTAATCCCACGCAACAGAGCGCATCGATCATTTCCTTGATTTACTGCGGTGACCTTAACGTGTACAAGCCCTAATAAAAAAAATCTCCGCGTCGGTAGGCGGAGGCGGAACCTGAAATCACCGAGTTATAAACTATGGACTTAATAGCGTCATTTACAGTTTTATACACTTTGCGTAAAAAGACAATTTGTGTAAAGCGTGTAACCTTAATAATCTGCGATAGTAACATGGCCATGGGTGATTGTCAAAAGGGTTGCATAAAAAATGGGTTTTGTTCCTAAATTCACTTTAGGTTACAATACAGCAAATTTCATCCCATTTTCAATGTTACGTTGGTACTGCAACCTATCTATGAGCCAATCACTATCAAAAGCGGCATCCGTAAGCCCGTCACAATCGCAAGCGCGACAGGAATCGACAGAGAAAAAGTTTCATACAACGTTGATGCAGCTGGTTATCATCGGTCTCCTGTCTCAATTGGTTTATGTAAGCTACATTGTTGCCTTCCCTTTAATTTCAAACACCCAGGCCGGCGGCCCGGCCGCCGACTTAGAAATTTTGATGCGCGATTATCGCTGGTTCGCGCCCTTTTACACAGCCGGTATCTTGCTGCTCTATTACCTTTTTTGGCGAGCAATACAGCTCGTTACCCATTTCAATGCTGCGCCGTCGCCATCAGAACAAGCACTATCCCCTGCTGCTCGTAACGCTGAACGTAATATCAAACTTCTGATTTTGGGCTTCGGCCTTGTTTTTAGCTTTACCCTGATCTGGCTTTATCCCATTACCGCCAACGATCTATTCCGTTATGTGCTGCGAGGCCGCATCTGGGCAGTGCACGGCGAAAGCCCTATGATCACACCGCCTGATGCCTACCCGGACGATCCCTATGCCGCCTTTGCCGGCGAGTTCGGCGATTGGGTATCGGGCTATGGGCCGCTGTGGGAAATTATCGTTCAAGTCCCTCTACGGTTAGGAGCCGTCGATATGGTGTCGGGATCGGTTGGGCTTAAATTCGTAGTGCTTTTCTTCTATATGATGTCCGCTATTCTGCTGGGTTGGTTTATTATCCCTGAAAAAGGGACATCGTTAACCGCACTCACCTTTTTCGCCTGGAATCCCCTCATTTTGATTCAAGGTCCCGGCAACGGTCATAACGATATGGTCTTTATGGCCCTGATGGTGCTGGGCCTGGTTTTATGGCAGCGCAAGTTATGGTGGGCGGCGGCTCTGGCGCTGGCGCTATCAGCACTGGCGAAAGCATCGGCGTTGGTGCTGATTCCGCTATTTGGGGTTGCCCTTTTGCGGCAAGAAAAAAGCTGGTCGCAGCGCATTATAAAAGGAAGCGGAGCAGTTGTGATCGGATTGATAACGTTTTACCTGGTCTACTCCGTGCTTGGTCCGGTGTCGGAAACGCTGACCGGCGTGTCAGACATGCTAACCACCCGGCGCGGGTTTGCCATCGCCTCGGCAGTACGGATGGTCCTGCGTGAGGTTGTTCCGCGCGGGGCCGAGGCAGCTATCCCCCCCGAATCGATTTGGGGCGTAGCGAGTTTGCAGGCTATCCCCTGCAATGCCGGAGAGTCGGGCAGTTTGTTACCCAAGCTTGTAAACAACGTCCTTCCTTGTAATCTTGGCGAAGCGATGCCTAGGACAATAGCCCGCAATATTTTTCTTGTCTTTTACTTATGGTTGCTGCTTCAAGTATGGCGTAATAAATTAAATATAGTCACGGCCGGATTTCTGGCTTATTTTGCGCAGCTTATGCTGGGACGAACCTTCCGCATCTGGTACCCGATGTGGTTGATCCCGTTGGCGGCCATTCACTTGACGCCGGCCACGTTCTGGCGCACGTTTCTCTTCAGCCTAACCTCTGAGCTGTCGATCATCAACTATTTTGTGGTGTGGCGCTGGTGGCTGCGTACCTGGCCGTGGGAGAAACTGGGGCTGCTAACCACCCTCTACTATTGGCCGGTCATGCACCTGCTAACGGTGCCGTGGTTGTTTGGTATCCCCTTGTTTGGGCCGATGCTCATAAAATGGGCTAACCGGCAAAATATTGCATCGGATACCGTTACACCAACTCAAACGTAAAAACCATATGGCTCAGCCGAATGGAGTCTTTGTGGTGTAGCTCGACCGGCTCACCGTGTTTAACTTCATCGTTGTTGACAAACGTACCATTGAGGCTGTGTAAATCCTCAATGAGCCAGCGGTTACCCCGGCTGATGAGGCGGGCATGCCGTCGCGAAACGCCATATTTGCTGGCCTGATGCGGCTCAAGATCGATATCAACGACGGTGCTGCCGTGGGTGCGCCCCAAAACCAAGGTGTTTTTGAGAGGAAGTTCGATAGTAATCGCTTTATCCTTCAATACAATTCGAGCGGTCGGCTGGACCGACGACTCGCCTTTCGAAAGCTGAAATGTACCGGCCTGTTCATCAGACTTGGACAATTCCGGGTTAGAGACCGTTTTATTGCCCGGCTCATCGTTTAATGTACCTCCGCGACGCCCGAAGATTTTCTTAAAGGAACCAAACAGACCTTTGCCTTTTTCTTTTCCGCGCTGCGGCTCCGGCCAAATCGGCGCATCGACATCATCGGGGCTGTTGGCCAGAATATCCTGCAAAGCATCGACCAGATCCTCCATATCGGTGTAGCGATCATTGCGATCTTTTTTCAGCGTTTTCAAAATAACCTGCTCCAACTCAACGGGGCAGTTGGGATTAAAATCGCGAGGCGATGGCGGTTGTTCGGTGACGTGGGCCAGCAGAATTTTGTTGGGAATTTCATAATTAAAGGGCAAACGTCCGGCGATCATTTCAAACATCAACACACCCAACGAATACATATCGGCCCGGCAGTCGAGATCCAAATCGCGGGCCTGTTCCGGGGCAATGTAGTTGGGGGTGCCCATAAATGTACCGGTTTTGGTCAAACTCTGGTCGGCATCGGAACGTTTAACTAGGCCAAAATCGGCCAGAACCGGCCAATCTTCTTGGGGCATAAGAATATTCGAGGGTTTGACATCGCGATGGATAATATTATGGCTATGCGCATAATGCAGCGCCTCCGCAATGGGGATAGCCAAACGGATAACCTGCTGCGAACTCAAGGGCCGGCCCGTTAGCCTATCTTCTAACGTGCCGCCTTCAATATACTCCATGGCAATGTAAGGCAGGCCATCTTCTTCGCCATATTCATAAATAATCAAAATATTTCGATGACGCAGTGAAGCAATAGCTTTGGCCTCAAGCTGAAAACGGGCCAGCGAGGTACCTTCCTGGTAATACAGCACTTTGATAGCCACCCAGCGTTTTAGGCTTTCCTGATAGCCTTTGTAAACACTGGCCATCCCACCTTCGCCAATTAACTTATCCAGGCGATATCCCCCCAGGGTTTTCCCCACCAGGTCTAGTGCCATAACGTTGTAAACTCCCGGTTCGAAGCGTCCATTTTCATACTATAGACTATAGCATTAAGTGTCTGATTAAGCCAGTTGTTTACAAACTTTAGCCCAACGAATCACCATAAACGATTTGCTCACAACCGTCCTCGTGGCATAATACTGAAATATGTTACATTATAGACCAATACTTCTATTGCTGGCAGTCGGCATCATTCTTTCAGCTTGCCAGCTTGATGCTGAAAATCGACCTATTGCGTTTTGGAGCCGACCAACCGACACACCAACCGCTACACCGGTACCACCCACATCGACCGTCACATCAACGCCATCGCCAACACAAACGGCTACACCCAGTCCAACCTTCACGCCAACGCCGATACCAACGGCCACGCCCATTCCGAGCGACCGGCTGTCGACAGCCCAGCGGGCGTATACAAATGGCGACTACGAAACAGCTCAGGTTGAGTTCGACCGCCTGCTGGCCGATCCCGGCGCTTCGCCTGAAGAGCAGCGGCTGGCTTTGCATTGGCGCGGCCGCAGCGCCTTAGCGCTAGGCGATACCGCTGTGGCGATTGAGTCGCTGAACCAATTTTTGCAGCAATATCCTCAGGATGCACTCATTCGCGCAACACAGTTCAACTTAGGCCGCGCCTACGAAGCCGCCGGCCAAGCAGACGAAGCCGCCGCTGCTTACACTGCGTCCATTGAGGCCAACGACCCCACCAACGTCTACATCTACGAGCGCATGGGCGATCTCTGGTTTCACACGGGAGCCTACACCGAAACCATTGCCGCTTACCAGGCCGGTATCGACGCCACGGAGGATGACGGCTTCAAAGTGCATCTGCGCGAAGGCATCGCCGAGACGGAATGGCAGCACGATAACCTTTCCGGCGCTATCGAGCAGTATGAAGAAATTCTCGATACCGCTCAAATCGATATCTATCGCGCTAAAATCTTGAAACGTTTGGGCGATGCTCTGGCCGAAACCGGCGATACCGAAGCCGCCCACGACCGCTACCTGGAAGCCGTCAACCTCTACCCGGCCGCTCCTGACACCCATCCGGCGTTGGTCGAGTTGGTCAACGCCGATGTGCCGGTCGATGAGTTTCAGCGCGGGTTGGTCAATTATCACGCCGGGTCCTATTATCCGGCCATCAGCGCGTTCGAGCGCTACCTGGCTACCCCTGAAGCAACCGTCGAAGCGGAATCAACCGAACCGCTGACCGGCACCACAAGCTTAACGACCACCGCCCCCATCAGCGATGTAGAAACCCTCACACTGAGCGAACCCATTACCGATACGAGTACGCTTACCACAACGCAGACGGTAACCGACACTGAAACGCTCGTCATAAACCCAACCGAGGCATTAACCGGCACGACCACCATAACCACAACCTCACCGGTGTCCGAAACGACTGTGGCCCAACCTGCGTTACCGCCGCGAGCCGATGAGGCGCTGTGGTTTATGGCTAAGTCGTGGCAGGGAGTCGGTGAGTACAACAGCGCTATCGCTATTTTCCAGCGGTTGATCGATACCTTTCCGGCCAGCGACCACTGGGGCGAAGCGCACGTCGAAATTGGTCAGTCGCTCATCAACCAGGGCAATCACAGCCAGGCCAAAAGCGTGCTGCATGCCTTTGTCGCCG
>JAGRBY010000224.1 GCA_020433835.1 Anaerolineae bacterium
GGTTATAAAATAAGAAGTAGGGAGTAACGCCTTTTATCCCTTAATCTCTACTTCGTACCCCTTACTCCAGTTGTGTAGTTCCTCATGTTTCCTCGCGTTACCCACACTAGCCACAAGTGAAAACCGCACCGAGTTTCATTCTAAAGAAATATTGTATTTTTTTAGGTAGAGACTTGTGGCTTCTTGGTACGGAAATAATTGTTAAATTGAGCTTTCAATTGGGTTAAGAGATAAAATTTTAAGGTTGGTATGCAACAATTACCAACTCCTGAAACAAACCTTAGAGAGACATGACTGGACGTACTGAAGAGAAAAATGTTATTATCTTAAGATAAAGATCCAGTTCTATTGAGTAGAAAGATGTTATTTGCTGCTCGACTTCTTTGGGTTACGTGTGAAAGGCTTTGAATTCCTTTTTCATAGTTTACGTGACTGCGCTTAATGGAAGAGGTTTCCATTTAGGCAAACTGTTTTCTGCCAGTGTTAAGCAGAGTAGGTGATTCTTTACCAATCCAGCTTCATTTTGAATGTAGGGATACATTCAGGTGGAGCTGTTTTATTTAAGAGAAGCTAATTTGCAAGTAAGGATATAAGCAAGACCCCTTACTTATGAGCAATTATTGCATTTAAGTTTCTGTTATTCTTTATTATAAGTGGAGGCTGAAAAATGGGGCTAAATTATGCTCACTTTAAAGAGGCAGGAAGTATGCTTCCTTACTCGCAAAATCATCATTCAAATGATATTAAGGTTATAACACAAGTCATAAGCACAAATAACAGTCTTATTGTCTTAGGGTTGAGTGGAACAGGAAAATCAAGCGTGTTAAGGTTTTTAGCATCTAACCCTCATTCTTACCACAACAATATGCAATTTATCTACGTTGATTGTAATCAATATAGTAAGATTAAGAATGAAATAACTTTAGAAAAAGAAATATTATCGCAAATAGTTAATGATTTCCTGGTGTCACAATCAAACCCCTGGCCAGATGAGTTTGCTGCTGATCAGACTTTACGATCTTTTATGAAAGTCTTTACTGAAAGTCAAAATAAAGATCATCTTGTTATAATCTTTGATCGAGTCGAAGGAATACTTCATACGCTCAATCATACTTTTTTTGATTATTTAAGATCGCTAAGGGATAGTAATCCCAGTCTTTCTTATATTTTTAGTGGTCGAAGCCTTTCTTCAGAAGATTTTGGAAACGAACTGGCAGACATTTTTTGGCATGAATCGCATTGGATTGGGGCATTAAGCCTTGAAGATGCTGAATGGACAGTTCATAGACATCTGGTTCGATTAAAGTTAGAGCAACTTGGGGCTGAAGCGAGAAATAAACTGATAAGATGTGTGGGGGGGCATCCTCAGCTATTAAAATATGGATGTGAATTGATGCAATCAGGTTACATAGATATAAATAGTAATGAATCGGAAATTATTGAAAGACTGGTAGCATCTTCAAATATAAGACGTCAGTGTGAAGATTTGTGGCAAGATTTAAATCATGAGGCCCAGAATGTATTGCGCGATATGTTTTTGGTAAAAACATCAGTGACGTTATCACCTACTGTAGAATGGCTCATACGTTGTGGTATTCTGACTCGAATAAAGGGTAACGAAATAAATTTTGTTTCTCCTGTATTTCAAGAGTATGTTCGCACTATGGGGGCACCCGACCTGGCTCTAGAAAATAGCGTGGTTTATAAAGGTTCGCAAGCCTTGGCTTTATCAAGAGAAGAGTTTGAACTCTTTAAAGTTTTGTGGAATAAACGTGGTGAAGTTGTATCACAGGATCAGATTAGCGAGAGGGTTTGGCCGGAGGCTAATGGAGAGGTTACACCCCAAATGATTACAACTTTGGTAAAACGATTAAGAAAAAAATTGGGAGATAATGATTATATTATTAATGTTCGTGGTCGAGGGTATTATCTCTCAGATTAGAGGTTTGCGTAAATCAAGTCGTGGCAGTGTTCAACGTAGGCCTATTCTCGAGCTTTGTACTTCCTTTGATGGACAGTGAAAATGTAAATCTGACAATAAAAATTTTGGCTTTGTTGGCAAATTGACATACTTCTGATGTTTTTTTGGCAAGTTTGGTCTAATTCAATGTGTTATTATTTTACAAACTGTTAGGTAAAGTATGGAAAGTATATACAGACTCGAATTGGATCAGCCTCAATGGCAATTAACTAACAAAGCCTTATCATGTATAAAAGTAAAAATGGCTCGCAGGTAAGTGAAAATAATAAAAAATCTTCTCCCTGGATAGGTGTCTTTATTTGGCTAGGGACTTTACTGCTGATAATAACAGTTTGGTTTTTGGCGTGGTTCAATATACCCAATTTTCAATGGTTTTTTGTTAATGTCGTAGTTGTTCTTGGTTTGGTGGGCATTTATCCACTCACCTATATTGCTTATTTAGGGTTTAATAGTGAAACCCATCGGAATTTGCTTGAAACTGATTTTCGCTTGTTAGGTCTTGTTAATGAAGAAGAACTGGTTAAAATTGTCAAAGAGTTGTATCAAACGGTTTACAGCCAATCTCAATTTTTTGTATATATCAGCTTAATAATTATCCAGTCTTTGTTGATTATTGCGGGCTACCTTAATTTCGAAAAACTTAATTTCATAAAACCTGAAACCATGACCCTTATCTTCTACAGTTATCTGGGAGCCTCTTTTTTTTCGGTACAGTATACGGTACGAAGGTACAGTACTTTCGATTTGCAACCTCAGGTTTACAGCTCTATTGTGGCTCGCATATTTATGTCATCAGTAATTGTATTTGCTGGGGCCTCTATAATCAGATTAAGCAGCGAGCAATTCCCCACAATTTCTCTTAATACCACAGCCGTCACCCCCGAACCGGAAGTGTGGGCCGCCTTACTTGCTTTCGTCATTGGCGTTTTCCCCGATCGAGGCATTCGCTGGTTTGGGCAATTAACTAATCGTATTTTCAATAGTAGTTCTGAACGAACGAATAGCTACCCTCTTAAAAATTTGGTTGGTATTAGTGCTTGGCATGAGGCCAGATTAGCGGAAATGGGCATCGATGATGCTCAGAATTTAGCTACGGTAGATATACGTAAATTATTGCTAACAACAAGCTTTGATACGCAAGAGATTGTTCATTGGATTGATCAAGCTATTTTGTACGTTAAAGTCGGCTCTAAAATTGAGCGCCTTCGCGATGCTCAAATAACAACCTTCCATGAGCTTAGACTAGCCCTCTCTAATTTTTCTGTCACCCCCAATAATATAACAAACTACAATAATAATCATCCCGATCGAAAAGAAACTCATAAAAAATTGGCCACAGTTTTAGGCAGTACTGATCTGGATGAACTTAATCGCCTAAGCGACGCTTCTAATTTTCCTAATTATATCCATATTGCTGAATATTATTCCCGCATGGTTACGGTTGTACGACAGCAAGCTGCCACGGGTATGGGAATAGTGGTGGGTGATGTAAGGGAAATAAGCGATACTATAGATATAAAAGAAAGAAATTTTGAGCGAGTTATTGAAAACGCAAAAAATTTACTTCATATAAATCCTAACGATCCTGAAGTTTTGACAAACTTGGGGGTGGCTTATTACGGCATGGCCCGCCAGGCTAAAACAGACGAAAATGCAAAAGAAGCTGCAATGAAAGAAGCTTTTAACGCTTACACACGGGCCATTGAACAGAATGATCAGATGGCACAAGCCTTTTATAATCGAAGTATCATTCATATTGCTATGGGGAAGTATGAGTTAGCGATGCAAGACTGCGCCCATGCCATTGAAATTGATCATACATATGCTCAAGCTTTTAATAATAGAGGGTTAGCTTATATGCATATGGGCTATCTGGACTTGGCTATTAAGGATCTGAATGAATCTTTGGAATTAGATAACCGGTTGGCTGAGGCTTACGTAAATCGAGGCTATACTTATAGCGAGATGGGTAACTCTGAAATGGCTTTGAAAGACTTTGAAAGAGCTGACTTGCTTGGTTACCGTAAACCAAGCCTCTTTTGGTTGAGATGGGGGGAAACCCTATGGAAAATTGGTGAGTATTTAGAAGCTATCAACAAGCTATCCAATGCTATATTGCACAATCCACAATTAAGTATAGCCTATGCTCGTCGTGGCGATGCCTACTTACAATTGGGTAAAAAATATCACGTTCAAGCCCGCAATGATTTTTGTAAAGCCATTAAATTTGCCCTTGCCCAAGATAGCGGTTGGATACCTGACATTTACATTAATCTGGGGATCTTAGAAGCCAGAGAAAAACAAAATCAGAAAGCCATTCATTTTTTTAATCAGGCCCTTGAACTAAAAGAATGCAATTATTCTGCAAGTTATCATTTAGCAAAAGTTTACAAAGATGATAACCAGTATGAGGAGCTACAACAAGAGCTTCATCGTTTACTACATATAGCTCCGCCCGACTCATTTGAAGCTCTGCAAGGGCGTAAATGGTTGGAGGATTTAAATGGAAATGTATAAATTATTAATGCCAAGTTGTTAAATGGGGGGGACTCACATGTCTAATCAAGAGAAACATCAAAAGTATAGTCAAGAGCCTAGAGGGGCAATTAATGTTGCCTCTGTGGTGGGTAACATTAATTTTAGAACACTCAGTAATCAAAGCCAACTTAATGTTAGCCTCGATCAGGTTGAAATGGATGAAAGAGAGCTAGACAGTACAGAGTTAAAAAATCTGTTTACCCAGATTGATGATTTATTACACCCAGACTCATCATCATCTATGTCATCTCAGCAACGTGAAGAAATGAAATATATTATCGATGGTTTAAAGTCTCAACTTCGTAGAGGACAACAGAACAACAAACAAATACTTCGTCGTTTCTTACGTTTTTTAGATGACAGTGCACCAGAAATTTCCGGCCTTATATTGGCTGCTCTCTCTTAATCACATTACTGGTAAATTGGTCTTAAACTTCAAGCATAGTTTAGAAAACACTTCTTAAATTATCTGCCTTATAACACCATAGCAGAATTTAGATTGAGATCAGTTTATCGGTGCGGTGTTTAGTTATTACATTAGATGTTCACACATCCAAGATGCAGATATTAAAGCGCACTGTTTTTGAGAAAGCGTATGTTTATCTCGGTAAATAACCGGCAACGTACTATGCAGCAAAGCCAAGTAATAGGCCCTTACATCGGCATCAATAAGGTTATGATCCCTTACCCAATCACGGAGAAATTTAATAAATAGCCAAGCTTTAAGCAGTTCTCCTTCAGGTTTCCAATTTTGGGACCAAGGCCAATTTAAAGTGAAATCACGATGATTCTCTAAAGGCATAAGTAAATATTGTTCAAATTTAATCCAGTCCTCTAGTGAACATTTTTCCATATCAATCAAATGGAACTTAACATCGGCTTCCATTGTAGCAAAATCTTGAAGGGACGGACCAATGTGAGTATTAGGAAAGTCGATAAGCCAGATATGTGTGTCCTTTCCATACTCAACTAAAATGTTACCCGTATGTAGATCACCATGTACGGGCGAACATGGGCTAATCGCTTTAAAGCATTGTGCCTGACCCGGAAAAAACACATTATCTATCCAATAGATGGGATTGAAAAAATCTTTATCGCGCCAACTTTCAGGTAAAAAGGCAATTTTAAATTTTTGAGATGTGTATGAGTTGTTAGGTGCATCATTAGGCATAGTTAGCAAAAAGTTAATGCCTTTTTGGATGTCATCGCGTCTACGGTAGAGGCGGTTATAAACGCTATTTAAGCCACCTAGAGGTGGTCCTTCCAATCCGGGTATCCTGATATCGTACCACTGTTTAAGGCTTTCAAATAACGTTTTAAGATAGGGTAGAATTTCATTAAAAGAATCTTGTTGTTTGTAGATGTTTTTCAATGTTTCCAGTGTACTGTTGGCTTCTAACATTGTTAGTTGATAACTAACAGCACCAAGTTGTTCACTATCGTTTAACTGATGATCGGGTGGCCAGTTTCTAATTGGTTGTCCCGGCGTGTAAGCCAAAGGGTATTGTCTCATTACACCAGTAGGTTGGTATACATTTTTTTCTTTCTGTATATCAGCATAACTTAAGAATTTAACTGCCTCACCGGGGTTGATCAATTCTCCCCGTGAATTTTCGTGAACAACTTGAAATACGCCAAAGTTACTAAAGCCACCTTCTAATGGTTTAATTCGAATACGATAATTATTACGGAATAGTTGTTGCATAATATAAAGTTGGTCTGAGTTGAGAGGAGGTAAAATGGTTTCATCTTCCGTTGTACATACTCTGGGTAATCGTATGGGAGTAGGGTTTCTCTTGCCTTGCTCCCCCTCACCTGTAATTTCAACTGACTCCTGATTTATGCGTAATTGCTCAACTACTCTCCATAGATAAGTAATAGACCAACTCGCGAAGAGAGCAAGTGAAGCCAGGATGATGTATATGAAAATAGGCTGAGGAGTAACTATAAGAGAATAAAGATTAAAGATAAAAACGAAACCTATAAGGGTTGATAGGGTTAAGATAACTAATTTCGAACTTTGATACATAAATAAGTCTCCAAGCAATTCACGAAATACAGCGAGCAATCATACCATAGTCTTAAGATTGTTTGCAAAATATTAACATTTGTAAAAAATGCTGAGACTTAACTTGTGACTAGCCTACTGGAGAAACATATCTGATGATGAGTAAAACCAATGTTTTATTTTGGACGCTTCGTTTTTTCTTTCTGAGCTTTGCCGCTATCACTGTAGTAACGGGGATAATGGTTTCAAAATCTGAAATTTCTGCAGTCCCCCAAACACCTACAGCTACTATTACGAGTACACCCATAATTCCAACAGCTACTTTTATACCTACCGATACACCTTTACCCCCATCGCCTACAACTGCCGCTACGAGTACACCCATAACTCCAACAGCTACTTTTATACCTGCCGATACACCTTTACCCCCATCGCCTACTGCTACTTTACCCATAGTATCTGCTCCCCCTACACTTGTTGCGCCTACTAACAATACCAGTACCTATATTCGGCTTGATTTAGAATGGGGCTGGCCAGGAGGTTTAGGAGAAGATTATTACTATCAAGTAACAATATGGAATAGATTTAACGTTTGCTGTACGTTTCCTGATGATAACGCATTTGCAGCAGGCGTTGAGCCAATTGATGTGTCATGGGTTAAGCAGCCCTTCTATCGATATGATCAAATAGATGAGGCCTTTGATAGAGAATACACATGGCGAATCGTAGTGGTTAAAGGGACTCCAGGTAAACCAAAATCATGGAGTACAAGCGAAAATCCAGTGTGGGACCCTGGTGACATTACCTGGCAGAGTGACCCCAGTACCATGTGGACACTTTATGTTGAACCGGGAGATGGTCCTCCTCCCAACCCAGATGGCAATGATAAAGAAAAAGATAAAAAGACTTGTACGCGATGTTAGTGCAAAATGTAATCTTAATTACGGGGGTTAATTCAATACAGTCTAAATAAAGTCATGTCACTTTTGTCATTGCGAGTGAAGCGAAGCAATCTCTGCATTTGGATGTGGAGATTGCTTCGTCGTTCCTCCTGGCAATGACAATATCCACCAAAAACTGTCTTTAGGCTGTATTCAATATCGTCCCCATAACTCTTGTAGGTATTGCTCTATGAGGATTGGCAAATAACAAAATGGTAATAAATAGCCAAGAATCTTTAAAGTATACAGCCCAATTATGGTGTAGGATTATTTTTTCAATATTTTTAGCCGTCTGTTTAGGAATCGGCTTAACTATTTATTTTTTGGGGGAATTACAGCATTTAAAGACAACAACCAATCATTTCTTTTTGCCTAAGTCAGAATACGTATCTACAAGATCTAATATCTCATTACCTGCATCAAATAATTTAACCTTTTTATCAGTTCTTACAGACAAATATCCTATAAGAAGTTTTTATAGCAGAACAAGTACTATTTCTAACCCTAGCTCAATTGATACTGCTTTTTTGTCTGATAACGCATTTTACGTAATGAAAAATGGTGGCTGCAATGTAAAGGATAGTAATTTAGGATTTGAAACAGGCGACCTTAAATGTTGGGCAACCTCTAGAAATCCGGCATCTCTACCATTAAATCTATTTAAAGTAGTTACAAATTCAACAAAGTTTAAAACAAATGCCTTACTTATGGGGCGGCCCGGACAGGCCAATATTTCTCCTCTGGGGGCAAACGGATCACTAACTTTGTCTCACATTTACGAAGTAACAGTTCCGGATCAAGGTTATCCTCAGTTAAAGTTTGATTATTTAATGTATTCACACGATGTTGTATATGCGCCTCAAAATAAGGTGTATTATGATTATTTTGAGGTGGGGGTTATTATTTCGGGAACAAAATCTTTGCTTCAGCGATATGGCAATCCTAAGATTGATTGGGATGGATACGCTTCAAAATGCAGACCCACACCCTGGGTATCTAATTCCGGCACGGTAGTAAATGAGCCTCTGAGTTTAGATAAATACAAAGGAGAAACAATAAAAGTCTATTTTAGCTTGCACAATAGAAAAGATAGTTCATGTAACTCTTGGGTTTTTGTTGATAATATCAAGGTTGAACCAGAACTTGTAATAACTAAATCCAATAACCCTTCTGGGCCGGTTCATGAAGGTGATACTATTAACTATACTATTTCATATGCAAATACTGGGTTGGCCACTCAAACCATCAGTATTACCGATGTATTACCCTTCAATATTACTGTACAACCCAATTCAATTAAACCGGCCAATAAAAGCTTTTTCAATGGTACGCATATTGTTTGGAATTTAGGTGAAATCTCTCCCCAACAATCAGGACAAGTTTCCTTTCAGGCCAAAGTGCCACTACTACCGGGGCTTAACTCCCCACCCCCCATGTTTTCATCGCTTGCAGCAAACTCAGATGCCCCGGCCTATGTGCTGCCGGCCTCAATTTCCTGCGATACAACGCGTTTCTGGGCCAGTGGCGTAACGGGGCATCCCTCGATGCCGATCCCTCACATTATTAACGTACAAATCCCACCAGGAAACACACCATCGATGATGTGGCTGTTGATGAAAACAAACCAAAGCAGCCCTCCGGAAGTTGAAGGAATAGCCGCTACGCTAGAAAATTTTGTTGAGCAGGAATTTGAGGCATCGCTTTGGTCTGCACCCATAACTCCGGCAATGATTGCAGCCGGCGAAGTAACGGTAGTTACATATGATCCTCGCAATTTAAATGCCATTTTTCTTTTTGATGCCGATGATCCGCCTTTTGAACAAACAATTTTGGATGCTTTCTATAAAAAAACCCAAGCTTATAGTTACACCTTAGATGTTCCATCGGTCACTACCCAGACTATCGATGTTATTTTACCCTTTATGGATATTAACGAATTTACAGACCAGAATCCTCCTCAACCCGACACGCGTATAACCAAGATCACCGCACAGTTTAATGGTCAAAGCCATACACGTATCGTCAATAACCCAAACTTAGGAAACGGTTTGTTATTGGCGCAATTTTCGTTCGAAATTGGCCCTTTAGCCAGTGAAGTTACAACCAAAACGCTATCGGTTACAGTCGATACAGAAGACTCGATTTATACGCTTGGCCCACGTATCTGCCGCCCGGTTTATATTGAAAATACAGCCTGGTTATGCAGCCAAGAAGCCGGATGTATTTCTGATACCGTCCAAAATGTGCCAGATAATTTTGTGCCACCAGCAAAGCGTATTTACCTACCGCTCATCTTTAATTCTCCATAAATGGGCCGTATAATCCCATCCGAATAGCAATTTAATAAATAAACACGCAACTTTTACATTATTCGCCCGTTTTTTATACCTGTGCCAACTGGTGAGAGTATTAATTTTTCTGCCCCTCAGAGGGCTATTCGATAAGACCGTACCCCATAGGATTTTGACGTCTGTTCTCTGCTGATTAAAATAAACGGGGTACACTGTTCGTTACGGACCCATAAAAGACAAACGATAAATATTTTAAAGGATAGCCACAGTTAGAATGACACAGCTCGATGAGTTGACAACAATTGAAGCACTGAATGCTGCCTGTAAAGACACCGCTATGGAAGTTATGGGCATCACCTTAACGGCCATCGATAACGAGCAGATCGAACTGCACATGCCCATGACCAATGCCGCCCGCCAGCCATATGGTATTCTGCATGGGGGCGTCAACATGTTATTGGCCGAAACCGCGGCCAGCATGCATGCCGTTTATCTGGCCGATATGAGCAAAGAAATAGCGTTTGGCATCGAGATCAACGGTTCGCACATACGCTCGGCCAAAGATGGTACAATAAAAACGATTGGGCGCGTTGTGCGT